>JAUCDK010000011.1:0-34980 GCA_034675265.1 Patescibacteria group bacterium | reverse complement strand
TTGCAACTTTTGACGTATTGTCACTACTTCCATCATCTATCACTTGATATTCAATAATATCAATTCCTTCAATATGTGTAGGAAGTTCTTTGAGAACTTTTGGAAGATTTTCTTCTTCATTTTTACAAGGAATTTGGATGATCAGTTTCATATTTTTATAAGGTTTGGAATTATTTTTTAGTATTTTATGAAAAAATAGTGAAAAGCAAAATGTTTTTATTGTATAGATTTATTTTTTAATTCTTTAAAAAACATATATCAAATTGAAATAACTCAAATAGAAGCAGCACTTATAAAGCTATAAACGAAATTTTCTAAACTTGATTGTCAAAATAAATAAGCAAAAGAAATTAACAGAATACTTAAAATTCAAAAAAGATAATTTACTCAATATTTTCACCAACCAATAAGAATTTTAGCAAAAAAACTGATAAATGCTAGTAAGCTATAAAAAGCTAAAATGAGTAAATAAACATGAGTATAAGCAGTAAGCTCTGCTTTTAACATATTTAAAATAAAAGATCCTAAAAAATAATTTATTCAAATGGCTCAAATACTTCAAATAATGATAAGAATGAGAGGATTTTTTATTAAATGAAAAGGAAGATTTTCTTTTTTATATTCCATTATTTGACCATAATAAACAGTTTCAATAGACAAAAACATAAAAATGAGAAATTTTCAAAGCACACTAATTCCAGCATAAATTCAAGCTTCTTCAGCAGAAAAAATATTTTTTGCAAGAATAACATCAATATTCATAAAAAGTGCAAAAAATAAACTTACGAGTAAATAATTAAGAATAGATTTTTTATTTTTTCTAAATTCTTTTAAAAGTTCAGAAATATTATTTTCACTTTTAATTCATTTAAAATAATGAGTTATATATCCAAAGGAAATGATAAATCAAACGAATCATGAAATAATGATTCATCAAAGAGCTCCATATATTTCCCATCATAACCACACAAGTCAAACTCAAAAAGTGAGTTTTATAATTGGTCATATGATTTGCATAAGTGCAATAATATGAAATCTTTTTAAAGATCTTAAAAGTGAATCAATACTTGATGAAACAAATCAAAAAATAATAGTTATTCCTGTTAAAATTACTAACCAAATACTATCAATTCCTAAAAAGTCTTGAATCAAAAAACTCAATAAACTATAAATAAAAAATACAAAAATTCCAAGAAAGAAAAAAAGTTTTAATGAATTTTTAAAAATAAAGTTTTGTTTTGAAATATCAGAAATATTTTTTGAATATTCTTTGTTTAAAAATAAAACGACTCAACCAATGAGCACTCATAAAATATTGAAAATCCCAAGTAAACTTGCAAACTCTCAAAATGCTTCAATACTTAAAAATTGAAGCATAATTGGATGATATATATAGTTTAAAAGTCATGCAAGAAGTCAACTTCAAGAGATAAGTAAAACATTTATGTAATTATTTTTAATCATATTGAATTTGTAAAATATCTAATTGTGGTTTTTCGTAAATTATTTTTAATTCTGGAATTTCAGAAAGAAACTCATATCTCATAAATGCTCAACAATTTTTTTGAAGAATAATATTTTTTATATTATTTTTTTTCAAATATGAAATATCATGAGTTACTATAAAAGCTTCAATATCATCTGTAAGA
Organism: Patescibacteria group bacterium; assembly: GCA_034675265.1. Lineage (GTDB taxonomy): Bacteria > Patescibacteriota > Gracilibacteria > BD1-5 > UBA6164 > UBA7396. The sequence continues at coordinate 33,331 of JAUCDK010000011.1, read as the reverse complement.
GGAGTTTTTAGGTTTGAATATAGTGTTCACATTTCAAGGTTTTGAGCTGAGATAATATCTTTTCTATCTAAAATACCTGGCATTGGATTTGATATAACTTTCCCATAATTCCAAGCACATCACATATATGCATGCCATGGAAGAATAAGATTTTTATTCTCATCTTCAGCTCAAAGAATATTTCTAGCTTCTAAGTATTCTTTTGGATATTGTATCATTTTTAATTGTCCATTAAATCAAAATAACATATTTGGTGACCAAGAAAGGATTATAAAAATTATCAAAAGTCAGTAAGTATAAATATTTTGTAAATATGGGTGAAAAATAATTTGTTGATTTTTCATCCATTCAGTTGCTTTTTTTATAATAAAAATATTTCCAATAAGAAAAAAGAAAGTGTAAATAATTGCAACCATTCCTAATAATTTTCCAGGTTCTCTCATCCCGATATAATAAGGAATATTTTCATATAAAAAATGAGAAAAAAATCAAAATATATTACTTGAAATTCCTAAAGCAAGAATATAACTGAAGACTCAGATAGTAAGCAAAAATCATGTTATTTTTTTAGATTTTTTGAACGAAATATATATTCAATAAAAAATAATTATGAGAATTATAAAACCAAAAATATACCAATATTCGTTTACTTTTTCAGGTAGAAATATTCTTTCACCTCTTTCTCCCCAAAAACCATATAAAAGTAGGGAAGTAATATCAACTCATAAACCAGAAAGTGCATTTTGTTGAAAAGCTTCTACATTTTGATAATTAAATTTTTCGGTTGCACTGAGTATTTGATTGCTTCATAACTGGAAAAATCATGCAAAGAGATGAATATTTATAAGAGTAAAAAGAATTCAGGCTAATAAAATTGGGATAATTTTTATTTTTTTTATAAAAAATATTAAGAATGCGATTCATATAATAATTATAAATATCAGACTATGAGGAAAAATTGATACTGAAAGAGAACAAAATAAAGCTGAAAGATAGAAATATTTACTTTTCTCTTGTTTGAGATATTCAAGTAAATGATAAAATGCAAGTCAGAGAACGAATATTCACAGGGCAATATCAACTTGAGTTACGAGTCTTTCGTAAATAAAGGGATTACAAAGAGTGAAGACAATTCATAATATAGGAATAATAAAGTTTAATTTTTTATCTTTGATATCTAAATATTCAAGAATGAATTGAGATATTTTGTATCATAAATAAGCTCATGTACTTAAAGTTCAAAATAAAAAAATTTTTGATAATAATTCATAGCCTACGATATAAGATAAAATATCTTTTCCATAAAAATATAAACTTTGCTCAAAATTATAGCTTATATCATAGATAGGATAAAAAACCGTATCCAGAAATGAAAAAAAACCAGAGTTTATAAAAAAACTTGGTCCTAAAATGAGTGCTATTAAAATCAGAGCAAAGAGAGTTGTTTTATTCATTGGAATATTTAGGATAAAAAATAAAAATTTATAAAGTATTTTCTATAATATTTTTAAAAAATTTTACATTATTTTTTCATGATTCATCAAATAAAAATATTTCTACATCTTTTGTGAGTTCTTCAAAGTTGAGAGTATCACAAAAATCCAATAATTTATTTTTTAGTTCATTTATATCATTTATTTCTAATTTTATTTTGAGATATTCTTTATTTATATTTGTTTTACTCAATAAAAAAACTAAATCAAAAAAATCTCTTCATTTTGCTCTTTTTCTATTAAAAATAGCATAAACTTTTTGAGCAGCAATTATATCTAATGGAGTTGTATTTATAGGAAATACAAGTCAAAATTTATTTAAAACTTTTACTTCAGTTTGATAATCAAAGTGATGAGGTGCTGTATCAACTTGAATGAGTATTTTTTCATCTTCAAGAGAGGAAAATCATAGATCTTTGAGTATTTTAGGAATTTTAATTTTACATCTAAAAGCTCATTTAAATGTATTATTTATTTCTACATCGAATCACATTTTTTCTAATTCATTTTTTATTATTATTGATAATTCTTCAAAATCATTTTCAGTAAGTCAAAAGTTATCAAAATCAAGATCTTCTGAAAATCTATTATTATTATGAACTATTCTTAAATTGGTTCATCATAAAAAAGATAATTTATTGGCAAATTTTGTTTCAAAAATAATTTTTAGTATTAAATACTGTAAATATTCCTTAAAAATAAATTGCTGAAATGGTTGTAAATTTTGAGGATAAAATGAAAGGATATCTGCTAATTTAATCATTTTTTACTATTTCTAATAAAATAAATATGGTTTTTTCTAAACTTTTATTATTATAAATTTTTAAATATTTTAGTAATTTTTCTACATTTAATTTTTCTTGCAAAATATCAATATTGATTCTTAAACCATTCAAATCATCTTTTGTTTTATAATTCTTATTAAAATAGAAAAAATCAAGTAGAGTTTTTTCTATGTCTGCAATATAAAAACTAAGAGATCATATATTTTTTATTTCATATCACCAAAATAATTCTTTTTTGATATTATGATATTTGAAAATTCAAATATCACTTTTATATGTTTTTGTAGTATTTGTAGATATTCATATTATTTGTGAAACTTGTTCAGGAATTAAACTATAATAATTGAGCGCTGAATAACTAGAAATATATGCTGGAAAATGGAGATTATTTGATATATAAAAAAGTTTTTCTCTATTTAAAGATGTATCAGAAAAGTAATAGTAATTTTTAATTATTTTTCTGATATATCATTTTTTTTGCCAATAGGTTAAATTTTTGTTATCAAAGTTGTTAAAGTTTAGTAGAATTTCTTTTTTTGATAACAAAATATGTTCTTTAAATTTATTCTTAAATTCTATATAATTCATATTTGATTATTATTTTTACTAAATTTAGTAAAAATAATAATCAAATAATAAAATAAATCAAATTTTTTGTTCTTTTCCAGATTATTAAAATAAATTATTTTTAATCAATTTCAGAAATTATTTCTTCTTTTCTATTTCTTATATAACTGATAGTTAAATATCAAACTAATATTATAAATGTAGTTCCTGAAATTATAAGTCCTAAGTAAAAATAACTTTGAGGTTTAAAATAAAGAGTAAGTTCAACATCAATGCTTCCATCAGAGTTTAAAATATAGTATTTATAATCTAATTTTCCATTTGCAATTTGTTTTGGGTATCATTCTTTTTGAAGTTCTTTTGAATAATTTTCATCAACATATTTTATAATTTCATCTTTAGAAATAGTCCATCAGTTGGCATAATCATAGACTAAATGATGAGTATTTTCAAAGAGAGGTTTACTAAATATTCATTGTTGATTTTTTAAATAAAGCTTCCAATTAGGGTTAAAATTATTTGGAATAAAAATCTCTTTAACATTTGAAATGGTAAATTTAGATATATATTTGATAGGAGATTGATATATAAAATCAATACTATTATGATTTGTATTTAATTGGTATAGGGATAAATAATCACCCTCATATACTTTTTGAAATCATTCCAGCATTACTTCATTAAAATCTTGATAATAATATCTTTCAGAATATATTAAATCTTTTCTTAATAAGATATATTCTATGTTATAGTTATTAAGATTTGATAAGGTAAAATTATATTCACATACTTGGTTAAATAAATTTTTTATAGTTTCATAGTTTGATAGTGTAGGTCTATAAAATATTATTGAGTTATGATTTAAATAACTTTCTAAAAAATATTTATCTTGTTTCCCAGTATCCCATGAGTAGTAATCATAAGTACTACAAGGTAATAACATTACATTTTTTCAAGAGACATTTTTATCAATTATATCTTTTACAATAAAATAGTCATTAGGAATATTTACTGTTTTGTTATAGCTATAATAACTAATAGAAGTGAAAAAACATATTATAAATATTATACAAGTATATCATAAATAAAAATAGTTTTTTTTCTCTACATTTATTATTAAAAATAATAAAAAAATATAAAAAGCAAAGAGTAAAACATTACTAAACGTTCTAAAAAAACTAAAAAAACTTATATTATTATATAAATAAGAATAAATTATTCATAAAGGTTCTCTTCATCCTATTGAAAAAGTTATAAGAAATAACAATAAAATTAATAATATAATTGAAATATTATTAATTTTATTTTTAATAGTTATTTTTAAGAATAGGTACCAAAGAATTATTATATTAAAAAAAATAAAAATAGAAGTTCAGCCAAAGAACTCTGTTATATAATCAGAATTTTTTCATAAAAATAAAAAACTATTATATAATTGAGAGTACATAGAAAAAACACTTACTAATGAATCTGAATAATCTTTCTGTCCAAGTCATCAAAAATTAATTATAGTTCAAATAACAAACTGAAAAATCCAGAAAAAATTTATTAAAAAAATTCCTATTCATAAAAATATAAATTTTTTTAATGAAATTTTTTTATAAAATAGTAGTAATGCAGAAGTGATAATGATATAGAAGAAAAATAAAAATGGATGAGAAATCAAAAGTGAAGAAAGAGTTAATAATATTAAAGATTTATTAATATTATGTGAATTAATTTTTAATATAACAAGTATAGATAATAAAAATCATATAGTTGCTATAAAAAAAGTTAATGTTCATTGTCAATAAAAAAATCTTAAAAAAGGTAGGTTAAAAATAAATAATCATGATATAATGAGAGCATAATACTTATCTTTTATATATATGTATGTAATTAAATATCACAACATTAGAATAATAAATATTATAAAAAAATACATAAAATAATATCAATATGTATATCAGAATAAATTTAAAAAAAGATAGCTTAAAATATAGTGAAATAATGACGTATATGATGTAAAATTAACATTTCCTAACAAATCAGGATTCCGTCAATATAGATAATTCAAAATTGAATTTTTAGAGTCTAATAATCAACCATTATCCATCCAAAAACTAAATCAATTTAAATCAATTGGTAGTAAAAAGATTATAGTGAATCATAATAAAAAAATAAGAGTAATAATTTTATTTTTCATATAAATTAATAATTTTAAAATAAGTTGTAAATTTCTTTTCCTGTATTTTCCCAAGAGTAATTCGATGAAAAATCTAATGACTCTTTTTCTAATGCTATCATGTTTTTTTCATTATCTAATAAGTTTAAAATTTCAAGAGTTATTTTTTTATTATCTAAAATAGGAACTTTTATGATTCATTTATTATAGACTCAGTATACAGGTAAATCATAGGAAATTACTGGTAGACCAATTTTCATAGCTTCTATGATTGTAATAGGTCTTCCTTCAAAATAACTGGTCATTAAAAAAATTTTTGATTGCGATAATATTTTAAATTTTTCATTTCAATTAATAAATCCTTTATAAATAATATTATCCTGTAAATTTAATTCATTAACTTTTTTAATAAAGTTATTTTCTACCTCCGGACTTCCCCCTCAAATCACGGCTATTTTAATATTATTTTTTTCTTTTTTTAATAACATAACTATTTCAAATAGTTCATATATTCATTTTAATTTTTGAAATCTTCCTAACCAAACTAAATCATATATTTTTTGATTATGAATACTAACATTTTCTTTCACTCATCAAAAAATTTTGAAAAAATGATATTTTACCTTAGATTTTTTAAAAAATCAGGAAATATAGCTTTCAAAACAAGGATTTACTACTAATATTAATCAACTATTAATTTTTTTTATAAGATTTAAATAAAAAATTTGACTTAATTTTAAATAAATCATATTGATTTTAGGAATCGTATATTTTCAAATAAATTCTCATTCAAATCCTTTAAAAATTGATGGATACTTTGTATGAAAATAATAAAAAAAATTAGCATTTTTATTTTTCTTACTTAAAAAATATAATGGAATTGAGTTAGGAAAAAAATCTGAATGACATATAATAATATCTTCATCATTAATAACTAAACTACGTATATCTTTTTTTGCTAAAAATACTCTTTTAAGATAATTGAATAATAATTTGAAATGAGTTCTTGGGTCATCTGTTTTAATAGTTTTATATTCTAATAAATCAGATTCTATTAGCCCCCAATTTTCAAAGGCTTTTTTTCAATTTTCAGTAGTTAAAACAATATTTTTTTCTCATTGTGAGATAAAAAAATTAATATTTTCTAACATACATATTTCTCATCAACTTCAGGCAATATTTCAATTTTTAGCATATTCAATATGATAAATTATTCTTTTTTTCATTTTGTTAAATATTATTTATTATTTTAGCTGGATTTCAAACAGCTACACTATTATCAGGAATATCTTTTGTAACTACACTTCATGCTCATATTACTACATTATTTCATATATGAACTCATTGAAGGATAATAGAATTAGTTCATATAAAAGAATTTTCTCAAATCCATATTGGGTCAGATTCAATAATAGAAAATTTTTCTAAATTATGACTTGCTGTAATTAAAGTACATCAAAATCCAATTTTAGAGTTTTTTCATATATAGATTGGTGAATAATCAATAAAATTTGCATCAGCTAAAAAAATATTTTCTCAATGTATATTTCAATACATTGATTTAAATCAAGGAATGAAATCTACATTTTTAGCATTTTTTAAAAAATATTTTTTTATCAAAGGTTTTAATAATAATACTAAAAATTTAAAATCTAAATATAAAAGAGCTACAAAAAGTTTATTTTTTTTCGGGATTTTTCAATTAAATATTATTCTTTCATTAGTTTTCATTAAAAAAAATTATTAAATAAATTATGCCAATAATATTTTTTTAAGATATTATTTTTTTTATCAATATCTAAATTATATTTTTCAATTTTAGATATATCTATATTTTCAAAAGAATCATAAATAAATCAAAAATCCTTCAAATCATCATTTACATAAGTTTTATCAGAAACTAAAAAAGGTAAATTATAGCTGAGATATTCTCTTATTTTTAAACTATCTCAATAATATACATGATCATTTTGACTGTCTGTATATGGAGCTATTCAAATTAATTTTTCTTCAATATTTTTTAGAAAATCAACTATATCATCAAATTTTTTTCTTCAAAGATAGATAACTTTTGTATTTAAATTATTATTTTTTATCAATGATATAAGTTCTTTCTCTTTCTCTCATCATCAAATAATATAAAGTTTATTATTTATATTTTTTTTAACATAAAAATAAGTGATAAAATCAATTATTCAATGTTGATGAGTTATTGAACCTAAATAAAAAAATGATAATTGTTTATATTTTGAAAAATCTTTTTCAAAACTGAATTCATTAATTCAATTATTTATAATGATTCACTTTTCTTTTTTTAAATGATTAAACTTAATTCGAGCTTCATTTTGTCTATAAGAACTACTTATTACCTTTGAGGTAAATAAACATGAAATTGTTTCTAAAAAAAAGTATATTTTATTTAAAAAATTATTTCAAAATCTTTTTGTTGAATAATCAACTCCCCAAAAATATGTTTTTTTTCAAAATAATTTTAAATATAAAAAAGGAAATATATTAAATCATCAAAATCAAACTATTTTATTTGTTTTAAATGATAATTTGATTCAAATATAAAAAGATAATAAAATATTTCTTATTATGTCGAGTAAAAAACTATTAAACTTTTTATATTTTCAAACTACAGTTATGTTTTTCCCATCAAAGTATAATAATTCAGAATAACTTAAATCGTTTTCAAAGTGAAAAGGATGTCTTAAGTAATAATACTTTTCTCATTTACTTTTTAAATAATCTAAAAAATAATCAGTAGTTCATTTATTTTCAGTGAAATGCGATATAATTAGATACATAATTTTATTTCTTTAACTTACTAAAAATTAATCATAAAGCTCAGCTTCAAAACTCTAAAGTTTTCATATATACCATACCGATATAAATAATTGGATATTTGAAAAATAATTTATAGTTTTTTACATAAATTACATATCTATTTAAAATATTAATTTGCCATTTATAATGTTCAGGATGTTCTAATGCAAATAAGTTTGATGTATTACTATATCATCTCTTTTTATTTAATGTTTTTAGCAATTTTAAATCTCATTCGTTGTGCCAGAAAAAATTTTCAATTAATCTTCCTACTTTGTATCATTTTTTTCTTACTCTTAAATCAAAATCTTTATCTTCAGAAAAAACCATTTTTTCATTATGTCATCAAATTTCTTTATATATTTCTCTTTTTACTACCCTTAATGATTCAATATGAGCATTTCAATCATAACATTTTTTTTCTAACCATTTACATTTTGCCCAAAATGTAGTTCAATAGCTTATTTCAGGAATAACAAGAGCATCATTACTTTGCATAAGTAAAGCTACTTCTGATAATAATTTATTTGTAATTTTCATATCAGAATCCATATGAATAATAATATCTCACTGAGAAAATTCAAAACCTTTTTTTCTTGCTTGGGCCATTTTTAAATTTTCTTTTATATAAATTATTTTAAAATCATAATTTTTTACTAACTTTTCAGTATCATCATTAGTTCTTTTATCATCATTTACAATAATCTCAAAATTTTTATATTCTGAATCTATAAAGGAATCTAATAATATTTTTAAGTTGCTATAACTATTATAAGTTGGAATTATTATTGAAATTAGTGGTAAATTTTTCATTATTATTTTATTAAATGTATAATATATTTTTCTAACTCATCTATACTAGAGTCCCATCAATAGTAGTTTTTTGCAGTTTCTAATGACGCATTTGCCAGTTTGATATAATTTATATTATTATTTAAAACTTTCTCTAATAAATTTCAAATAGTTTCAAAATCTCAAGAAGTAACTTTATAACCATTTATTCAATCCTGTATACTATCAGCTAATCAAGCAACATCATATCAAATAGCAGGTAATCAATATGCATTTCCTTCAATAACTACTAATCAGAAACCTTCTTTGTAAGAGGGAACTAATAATATTTTAGATTTTTCTAAGTATTCAAAAAATAAATCTCTATTAAATCCTCTAAAAAAAACATTATTTTCTAAATTATTACTTTTGACTAAATCTTTTAACTTTTCAGCATATTCTTTTTCTTGCTCTATTCATAGAATATTGAGAGTATATTGAGGATATTTTTTATGAAAATTTTGAAATCATAATATAGCATCTTCAACTCTTTTTATTTGAGTGAGTCTTCATAAGAATAAAATTGAATTTTCTTTTTTTTCAAAATTTATAAAATCAAGGGGTTTTATATTCAAACAATTTTTTATAATTTTAATCTTTTTTTCTTTAAATCCATATTTTTTTATTAATTCTTCCTTAGTACTATTTGATACAGTAATAGTATTTTTATTTTTATATAGTTTTAATATGAATCAAAAAATAAACTTAAAAATTATATTTATTGGAAATTTGAATTTAAAATCCCATTCTTTATCTCAAATATGATGTATCATAAAAACAATAGGTACTTCTTTTTCATAAAGAGGAGAGAGGAGTGGAATTCCTCATGCTTCATCAATGATTAAATCTATTTTATGAGTTTTTTTATACTCTTTATACCAATTGTGAGCTTTGAAATATATAGTATTAATATTAAATTTTCTTATAACTTTGATTCCATCAATATTTTCTTCTTCAATAGCTCCATCAAATCATGAAGCAAACCAAACTACATTATGTCATTTATTGACAAGTCATTTTGCATATTCATAAATTACTCATTCGGCTCCTCATTTATTTGGATGCTTGATATCTTTCCATGTTAAGAAAAGAATTTCTTTACTTTGCATTTTACTTTCTTAAAAATTAACTTTATCTTTTATAATAAACATTGGTCTATGAAGAACTTCTTCATGAATTTTCCCAATATAAAGAGCAATAAGTCATAAACTCATTAAAACTACTCATATTAAAATCGTATTTAATATAATTACGATTGCAATATTTGAAAATGTAAAATAGTTTAATAATAATTTATCTCAAATCACAAAAATAAGTAAAAATGTTGAAGAAAATGTAATAAACATTCATAAATATCATACTAATTTAAGTGGAAACATTGAGAAAGATGTCAAACTATTTACTGCTAAGTTGAATAATTTTTTATAACTATAACTAGAAACTCAATCATCAAGTCTTTTTTGAGCATCAAAAATCAGAGCTTTTTTATTAAACCCTAACCAGTCAGTAAGTCATCTATACAGTCTATTTTTTTCTTGAAATTTAATATAATAGTTTACAACTTTTCTATCAAGTAATCTATAATCAGTAGTTCCAGGTTCAAGTTTAAAATCAGATATAAGATTGAATATAAAATAAAATAATTTTGATGAAAAATTTTTTATAAAACTTGCTCATTGAGTTTTTGGTCTTTTATTATACACGATATCATATCATTTCTCCCACTCATCTAAAAAACTAGTTAGCATTTCTACGGGATGTTGCCCATCGCTATCAAGCGTAATAACAGCATCTCAAATAGTTTCATTAATCCCAGCACTAATAGCAACTTCTTTCCCGAAATTTCTCGAAAGATTAATTGCTTTTACTTTTGTATCTTTTTGACATATTTTTACTATTTCTTCCCAAGTATTATCAGGACTTCCATCATTTACATAAATTATTTCATAATCATATGTATCAGAAATTTTCAGTAAAACTTTTTGTAGCTCATTATATATGAGAGGGACATTTTTTTCCTCTCTATAAGTAGGAAGAACTATAGAAATTATTTTTTTTGACATAAATAAAATAAGGTGTATAAAATTTATACCATATATAATGATTTTTTTTAAATATTCAAGAAAAAATAAATAAAAACAATAAAAAACTCTCAAATATTTGAGAGTTTTTTATCTTTCGATTAATTTTTTTCAATAGTATTAACTACGATTTTAGCAACTTCAGCTCTAGTAATAGAATCATTAGGTCTGAAAACAGTTTTTCCGTTTACTTCTTGACCATTTACTATTCCTAAATTTTTAGCAGTTTGAATATATTTTGTTGACCATCCACTTACATCTGAAAAATCAGAAGTTTGAGTTTCAACTACATTAATTCAAGCAGCATTTAAAAGCATTTTCATAGACTCAGCTCTAGTGATAGAATCATTAGATCTAAAGTTTTTGTTTGTAGAATCAATCATACCAAGTTCAACAGCTTTAACTACTACTTTTGCAATCCATGAATTTGCATCCACATCAGCAAATGTAAGTTTTGAAGTATCAGCGTCTGAGTAATCAATACCCATACCTCTTAATACTATTTTTAAGTATTCAGCTCTTGAAGCATCTCTTTCTGGTTTAAAAGTACCATCTTCATAACCATTAATAACATTAGCACCAGCTAATTTTGCAATATATTCTTTAGCAAATGTAGAGTTAATATCTGAGAAAGTAACTTTTGTACCATCTGCTCTAGTAATAATAACTTTTCCATCAGCAGTAGTTTCGAAAGTAATTCCTTCGAAAATAGATTTAGTTTCTGTATCTACACCAGTACTTGTATCAGTACCTGTTGCTCCACCTGAACTAGATGAAGATGAACTAGAAGAACTAGATGATGACCAACTACTTCCTCCACCTGAACTAGATGAAGATGAACTAGATGAAGATCCTCAACCACCTCCTCCACCTGAACTAGATGAAGATGATGAACTAGAAGAAGATGATGAACTAGATGAAGAAGAGCTAGATGAAGATGAATATCCATATCCAAAATCTCCGTAACCATATCCATAACCATATCCATATCAGAAACCGTTATCACCATAACCGTATCCGTATTCAAAATTTTCAGGATTATTAATTCCATTAGAAGTCATATTATCTAATGTTCTCCAGAAACCAGCTAAAGCACCAGATGCATTTAAAGCAGTAAAAAGTGCTACTAAAGTCAAAACTGAAATAAGTCTTGATTTTAGATTTTTATTCAAATTTGTCATAATTTAAAAAAATTATCTAAATATAATAAGTATAAAATATACTGACAAGTTGCTTAATCGTATTATTTTAAAGAACCGAAAGCATACACCAAAAATGTGTATTCACGGAACATTATATATTTTTTATAAAAAAAGCAAATTTTTTTTTGCAAAAAATAAATATTTTCTATACTTATCTTTAATAATATATATTTTAAATATGGTAAAAATGATTCATTTTGCTCTTAAATATCTCTACATTTTATTTATTTTTGTATTTATATTCTTACTTTTATTCATTTCAAATACAAATGAAACAGTCCAAAGTTATATTATATTTTCATATTTTATTTTATTACTTCCTATTTTTGATTTTTTACTTGAGTATTTTAAAAGTGAATTTTTTGTTTCATCAGAAAATCAAACATTCAAAAAAAGTTGGAATATAGTATGTGAAAGTTTGAAAAAAATATGAACATTTATTTGGAAAAATATTTATTTTTTTCTCTGGGTAGTTTTTTTGTATCTTCTATATGTGTTTTTTTGAGATAATATTTGGCATTTTCTTTTGGTATTATTTTTGGTACTTTGATTGTATTTTCAAATAGATTCTAGAATATCATTTTGAGGGGCTTTATTATTATTGTTATGTATTCCTCTTTTATTGATATTAGATCAAAAGGTACTTGCTGAAACATTGAGTATTTATTTGTATTATTTCTTGATTATTGGAGTTATTTTTTCTATTTTTGAATGATTTGAAAAAAAGATTTCTCAACGTGTGGAGTTTTTAGGTATGAAAATGAAAAAATATGCAGAAGATGGATGAAAATATTTTTTAAGTTATCCAGACGATGTTGTTTATGATGTTTTATTTTTGTGAGTAATTAGTTTTATTTGAAGCCTTTATTTAGAGAATTTTCATAATAATTTAATTCCTATTATATTATTTACTCTTATTGTGTATTTATTGGCAAAAATATTTGGTTTTCGTTTTGCTTTAGATAAAGAGAAAACTCCATTTTTTCAAAAACAAAATATTGAACCATTTATTTTATTTTTTTCTCTTTCAGTAATTATTTTTTCATCTTTGGGAAATATGTTGTTGGCAGAAAATAGAGTTCTTATATTTTTTGCATTTACAGGGATAAATTTTTTCATATTTAGTGTATTAGTGACAGATTTATGAGATATTTTAAAAGCATGGATTATCAAGAATACTTATATTTTTGCTATGATTATGGTGGGGATTTTATGAGGAATTTTTTATGTAGTGGGAGGAACGGAATTTTTTCAAAAAGAAAATGAAGATTTTTCTCAAATAGATCAAGAAATTATTCCTGAATCAGTTGATATTTTACCAATACTTCCTGAAAATGAACCAGTTGTAATACCATCTCCAGTAAAATTTAATATTTCGTTATTTCAAGAAAATCTTTGACTTTGATCAACATGAGAAAATGTAAAAATTTTACAATCTTTTTTGAATGAAACAGGGTATTATAATTTTGCATTTCATGGAATTTATGATGAAAATACAAGAAGTGCGATGAGAAGATTTTTAGCTACAGAATGTAATTGGCCACAAACAAATCAATGAATTTTATGAAATCAAGAAAGAATTTGTATTCAAGAATTTTTACAAAAATAAACTCTCCAATTGGAGATTTTATTTTTTATTTATAAATAATTGGTCGGTAGTTTTATTTAGTTTTCCTGTTTCGGGAGAAAAGATATTATAGGTAATATCTCAATTTGCTTTTTTATTTCCATACAGAAAAAATTCTTGATTATTGAGTGTTACTCCAGTAAAATTATAATTTTCTTGGAAAATATTTATTTCACATCACATATTATCAATTCAAAAATTCATACTAAAATTTCATTCAGGAATGAGTTGAAATGTGTTTGTAAGACATTCTTGAAAATTTTTATCGAGAGTTTTTATACTGAGTTTATTTTCATTTTTTCCAAGTAGAACCATATTATTTCCAATGAGCTTGTATACTCAAAAAACTCAAATCGTTAGGATAATAGTAGATACTATTACTTCAATTAAACTAAAACCAGATTGAGAATAAAACTTCATATTGAGAATATTTATAAATATTTTCTCTATTATAAAAAAAAATATTCCAAAATCAATATTTGGAATATTTAATTCATATTTTTAAGTTTGTTCTTTTTTAATACATTCCTGGCATTCATCACATTCACATTCCGGCAGGAGTTTGATCTTCATTTTTATTTGGAATTTCTACGACTCCACTTTCTGTGGTAAGAAACATTCCAGCAAGTGAAATTGCTTCTTCTAAAGCAACTCTTTCTACTTTTTTTGGATCAATAATTCCTGAAGCTATCATATCTACATATTCATCTTTTGCAGCATCATATCAATAATTACTATCAATATTTCTCAGAACTTCACTGATAATTACAGATCATTCTTTTCCAGCATTTTCACTAATTTGTCTGAGTGGGTATGAAAGTGCATTTTTTACGATTCTTACTCAAATATTTTGATCAATATTTCCAGTATCAAAGTTTTCAAGTGCTTTTGATGCTTTGAGTAACGCTACTCAACCTCAAGATACCACTCATTCTTCTACTGCAGCACGAGTTGCATTGAGCGCATCTTCAATTCTTAATTTTTTTTCTTTCATTTCTACTTCACTTGCAGCTCAAACTTTTATAACTGCAACTCATCCATCAAGTTTTGCGAGTCTTTCTTGTAATTTTTCTCTATCATAACTTGAAGAAGTATTTTCAATTTGAATTTTTAAATCAGATACTCTTGCTTTAATATCTTTTTCATCTCAAAATCAACCGATAATAGTAGTTTTTCATTTTTCAGCAAATACACTTTTAGCTCCTCATAAATCATTTAGAGTTGCATTTTCTAATTTCATTCCAAGTTCAGAAGTGATAATATTTGCTCCAGTGAGAATAGCTAAATCTTTGAGCATTTCTTTTTTTCTATCACCAAATCCAGGAGCTTTTATAGCAAGAATATTTAAGACTCATTTTAATTTATTTAATATAATTGTTGTTAGTGCTTCCCCTTCAATATCTTCAGCAATGATTACTAAATCTTTTTTTCATTGTCCAAGTATTTCTTCAAGAAGTGGAACTAAGTCTTTCATAGAAGAAATTTTTCCATCAGTGATAAGGATTTTTGCATCACGAAATTCACTGATCATTTTTTCTGGATTTGTGACCATATATGGTGAAATATATCCTTGATCAAATTCCATTCATTCCGTTACCTCTAATTCTAATCCAAATGTTTGTCATTCCTCAACAGAAATTACACCATTATTTCATACTTTTTCCATAGCTTTTGCAATGATTTCTCATACTTCATTATCTTGAGCTGATAAAGAAGCTACTTGTGCTATTTCTTCAGGAGTAGTAATTTTTTTAGAAAGTTTATCAAGTTCTTTTATTACTTCGCTTCCAGCTTTTCTCATACCATTTTTGATTTCAATTGCATTGATACCAGTTCTGATTTCTCTGAGTCATTCTTTTGCTAGTGCATATGTTAAAAGAGTTGCTGTTGTTGTTCCATCTCAAGCAATTTCATTTGTTTTTGATGCAGCTTCTTTTATAAGTTCTGCTCAGAGTGCTTCGAATTTGTCTTCCAATTCAATTTCTTTAGCAATAGTAACTCCGTCATTGGTAACTTGAGGGATTCCATATCATCTATCAAGAATTACATTTCTTCCTTTTGGTCACATAGTGAGAGTTACTGTTTTTGCAACCGCTTCAATTCAAGCAAACATTTTTGCTCTCAGTTCATCTCAATATTTTATTTGTTTTGCCATAATAAATAGGTTAGGGGATAAAAAGAATGATTTTTATTTTTCAATAATAGCTAAAATATAGTCAATTCCAACTATTTTATATTCTTGTCAACCAACTTTTACATCATCTCAAGCATATTGACCACTTAATACTTTATCTCAAATTTTTACAGACATTTCTTTATCTTTTTTTCCAGGTCATACTGCGATTACTTCGTATATGTATGGTCTTTCTTTGTTTGCTCATTCGGGAATATAAATTCCAGAAGAAGTAATATTTTCTTTTTCTACAGCTTTGAGTACAACTCTATCAGCTAATGGCTTAATATTCATACCAAATAAAGGTTAAAAAATATTTAAAGTGCTTTTATTAGCACTTAGAGTATATATGTGATAATTTAAAAGTCAAATTTTTAAATAGTATTTTCAATATAGTCTAAAAACTTAATCATAATTTCTTTGTCTTTTTCCTTTATAGTTGCGAGTTTTTCTCAAGCAATTTTTATGTATTTTTCATTGATAGTATTGTATGTTTCTATTGCATGGTCAGTTGGTGTAATTTTAATTTCTCTTTTATCATTTTTTCCAAGTTTTCTTTCAATAAATCAAGCCTTTTCCATTCTGTTTAAAAGTTGACTTAAAGCTGGAGCTGAAATAATAAGTTTTTCTTTTAAGTCATTAATAAGAAGTCAATTTCAAGCAATAATTTCTCATAAAATATTGAATTGAGTTGGCGTAAGTCACGTTCATTCAAAAATATTGTTTTGTGCAAATTTTAAAAATATATCGTTTACTTTTAATATTTTTTCAATTAAATCAGTATCTAAAGTTCTCATAATTGTATAGTTTTAAAATAAATATTTATATCATATTATAAGGATAATCAAGTCAGCAATAATATGAAAAATATATGCTGCCCAAATTCCGTTTGTTTTTTCATATAAAAATGAAAAAAATAATCATCATAAAAATAATCATAACAGTGCGATTCATAAAACAACTCCTTCAAACCAAGTTCAAAAAATTGCAATATGATACAATGAAAATAATACTCAAGAAAATAAATATGCAAATATTTTTGAAAAATTATTAATGAAGTTAAATATAAATCATCTAAAGAAAAATTCTTCTATAAGAGCATTTCCAAACATAATATATGCAAATACAAAAATAAAAATTTCTTTAGTGATTCATCTTTCTCAAACAGATTGAGAAATATTTCCCCAATCTATCATTGATTGAAACACAAAATAACTTCAAATGATTCCTATGCTTGCAATGACTCAAAAATGTATTCCATATAAAAAGCTTTTTTTTGTAATAATTCAAAAAGTATTTTGTGTAATTTTGAGTGTTTTTATCAGAATAATTGGGATAATAACAAAAAGAAGTATTTTTTGTATTACTATTATGATGTAACTCGGACTATAAATATTTTCTATAATATAAAGTAATCCACAAGCAAGAATCGAATATAGAATAACAAATACATATTTATTTTTCATATGAATCAAGTTTAGTTTTTAAAATAAAAATGCTTACACCAATAATACATAAAATAATCCCCATAAAATAGTATACGCCATTTATTCAAAATCATCTTCCAATTATATCAACTCAAAACATCATAATAGCAATGACAATACTTGTTACAACTCATAAACTAACAGCACCGTATGGTTTTTTGTTATCGTCTCAGATTTTTTTGAAAAAATACGCTTCAAGTAAATTATAACTCATTCAAAAAAATATTCAGGCAATTCAAGCGAGTAGGGAAGTATAAGTAAAACTTGAAAAAAAATAAGGAAATAAAAAACAACAAATAGCAAATAAAAGAGAAAAAATAAGGAAATACGTCCATCTATTTTTTGTTATTTTCATAGAAATAATATTTCAAATAATACTTCAAATAGCACTATAAAGTAAAATAATAGCTGCTCATGAACTTGTTTTTCCTCAAAATTCTACAAAATATTCAATAGCTTTTTGTGATAAAATAGTTCCTATTGTAATAATCAGAGATACAAAAATCATAATAATTCAATATTTTTTGAAAATAAATATAAAATCTTTGAGATAATTATTTTTATATTCAACTATTTTTTGTTTATAGGAAATACTTTCTTTGATATTTTTATAAGAAAATAATGTTCATATCATGAGTCAAATAATGAGTATTCATATAATAATCCAAATTCAGATAAGATTGAGTTTTTCGGCAATAATTCATCATACAATCGATCAAATAATAATAGAAGTAATAAAAAATATATTTGCAATTCCATTTACTTTTGTATCTCAGATTCAAGTTTCTTGAATTTGTCAGGCAATTAAAATATTTCTCAAAACACCCCAAAGTCAGTAAAAAAATCATAAAATAAGAGTAATTCCTCCTACTAAAAGCGTTTTTTCTATATCAGAATTTATAAAAAATAATATACTTAATAAGCATAAAATACTTGCAATACTAATAAAAAAATGATATTTTTTTTCTCTGAATAATTCGTATAAAAGTCATCCAATGAGAAAAGATCAAATTGTACCAATACTTAAATATCATGAAATATATTGTAGAGTGATGATTTCTGTTTTAAAAATTCACCACATAAAATATTTATAAATAGCAAAAAATAAACTCCAAATAGTAATAAGTCAAAAAACAAGTGAGAGATTTTTATATTTCATATTAATATTATTAATAATTAATTTAACTAAATAATTATATTTTTTCACAAAATGCATATATTAGATTATCTTTTACTCAAATAGATCATTTCCATCAGATATTTTGAAAAGTTCATATAAAATGATATCCAAATATCAGAGCGTTTATATTTTTTTCTTCTTGTAAAAAAGTGTTAATTTTAATATCAGGTAGCAAATCAATACTTGATACAAAAACTTTTATAATACTTTCTTTGAGAGTCCAAAGAATATAAAAATGTAGAAAGTTTCTTCATCATATCATTGTATATTCTGTTTCATTATGAATTGAAAGGACTTCCTTGCTACGAGTTTTTAATATTTCAATGTCAACTCAAATTTCTTTCTGATTCCGTCAGATAAATACAATATTTTCTTTATGAGAAATACTCCAAAAATTATCTTTTTCAAAAATAGGAGTTCCTATTTGGTTTATTTTTGGAAGATATCAAGTATTTTTATAAATGAAATATCTTCCAATTAAACTTTCTTTGTATGTTTTTTTTGTTATGAGAGAATTTTTATATGTTTCTGGAAGATTTTGTATAGCTTCTTGAAAATTTTTTTCTGAGGTATATATTATTTGTAGCATATTTTTAGAATTATTTATTTCAAGTATTTATTGTTTTTTCTTGAAAAAATATTTAATTAAATTAATTATTTTAAAATGTAATCATATTTTTCAATATTTTATAATCTATTTTTCCAGTTCCTAAAATCGGTATTTCAGAAATAACTTGAATTTCATTTATTTTTACTAAGTTACTGACTCCTGATGTTCTTAAATAAGCATTTATTTCTTCAAGATTTAGTTCTTTTTGTGAAAAAAGAACTATTTTTATTTGTCCATTTTTTTCTTGTGCTTCAAGAGCAATTTTAATTTCGGTATCAGAGTTATATTTTTTACTCAGAATTCATTCAATAAATGGTAATGAAATCATTTCTCCAGCTATTTTTATAAATCTTTTGAGTCTTCAAGTAATGAAGAGATATCCGTCATTATCTACATATCATAAGTCTCAAGTTTTATAGTATATTTTCCCATCTATTTTTTCAAAAGGATTTTCTAATTGGCTATCTATATATCATGAAAAAACATTATCTCATGAAAAATAAATCATTCATTCTTGATTGTGTCAGAGTATTTCATGATTTTCAAGAGAAATAATTTTTATATTACTTCAAAATATTGGCAATCAGACACTTCAAAGTTTTGCTTTACCAGGAGGATTTATAGAAATAACAGGACTACATTCAGTAATCCCATATCATTCTAAAATTTTTCCATTTGGGCAATATTTACTAAAATTTTCCGCTAATGTTTCAGGACATTTTTCAGCTCATACAACAGCGTATTTTAGAGTTGTAAGAGTATTTTTTTCTCCTATATTTAGAATCATTTTTAAAAAAGTTGGAGTTGAAGTAATTGCTGTTATTTGAGAGTGAGTTATCATATTTACCAGCGTTTTTGCATCATTTGGATCTGGTGTATAAGCAGTTTTTAACCCAGAAATAAGTGGCATTATAGTATTGATACTGAATCAAAAACTATGAAAAGGTGGTAAAAATCATAAAAGAATATCTTTATTTGTGATAGGGAAATGATAGAGCGCTCAAGAAATATCACTGATAATATTTTTATGCGTGAGTGAAACTGCTTTGGGGAGACTTTCACTTCCTGATGTGAAGAGTAATACTGCTTCATCATTATATTTTATTTTTGGAGTTTTAAATACTATTGCATCAATAACAGCCTTTATTTTTTTTGTAAGAGGAATATCTTTTAAGACATTTTCTAAAAAAATATATTTTTCTTCTAATTTTTGGGTTCCATCATTTTTTATTTTATCATAAAAATTTTTGCTTGTGAGAATGTTATTGAGATTGGAAAATTTTACACAATGAAGAAGTGCTGTTTCTCAAACAGTCCAATTCAGCATTACTGGAATTTTACCAGCAAGGTAAATAGAAACAATAATTAAACTTGCACTTGAAACAGAGGGAAGCATAACTCAAATATATTTTCCATCAATTTTTTTGATATAACTTGAAAGGAGATAGGCCTTTATAAGGAAATCTTTTTTTGTTTGAATTCAAAAAATACTATCATATACAAAACTTTCATTTTTATTTTTTCAAAAAACTTCTTTAAATAAAGATATTATTGAGATATTTTCTCAAAGATTTGTTTTATTTTCTTCTAAAATTTTATAAAGAGTTATTTCTGGTAAATTTCATATATTCCAATTGCAAGGTTTTAAATTTTCTGTAATGTGTGATTTTCATACTGCCATAAGACACAAGTCTCAAATAGTTTTTAATTCCGTAATAGGAGGATTTGAACTGGCAGGATATTGAATTTGAATATATGATTTTATTTCAGCAATATCTAAGCTATCAAAATAAAGATCTAAAATAAGATGATTATCAAATGTAAGTGTTTTTGTAGAAATATTTTTTATTTCACTTATTTTTGAAAATATTTTTTCTTTTACTGCTTCAGAAATCATTTTTTTATCAAAAGTAAAAGTGTTTATTTCTAGACTTCCAGATATTTTTGGAGGAGTTTTATCTCAAATATCATTATAATAAAAGAAATGTTTTTTATAGGTGATTTTTTCTTCTCCATTTTGATTATAATAATCTTCAAGTATTTGATTAAAATGATGAATATCAGAAGTGTTTTTTAATATTTTAGTATAATTTTGTATTTCAATTTGTACTTTTCTTTTTGGTAAAAAAAATATAAAATTTGCAAAAATGAAAAATATTGCTGAAATAAATGTTTTTACAAAATTTGGAGTGTTTCCATTCCATGCTTTTGACCACATACTTCACCACAGTCATGTAGTTCTTACTACTAAGATTTCGACATTTTCAGGAATATTTTGAGTGAGATAAAAGCTTGTTTTTTTTCATTTTATAACTTCATATCATTGGCTATAGAGTTGCCCAGATGGATAAAGAAGTATATTTTTTTGTTGAGAAATTCATCTTTTGAGTCATTCAAAAGCTCTATCTATATCTTCTTTTTTCCCAGTTCATCTTTGTATATCTCACATTGCAATAGCTCACAAAAGTTGAAAAAAAACTTTTAAAATGGGGATATTGTAATATGTTTCAGAAACAACAGGACTGAGATTTATTTTTTGTCCTAAAATACTTCCAATAATTTGAGGATCAACAAGAGCTTGATGATTTGGAAGAATGATATATTGAGTATTTTTTTTAATATTTTCTATTCATGCAATAGAAATATCATATCTTAATTTTAATAAAAAAGAGTATAAATATGCAAATAATTTCATAATTTATTAAATTAATAATTAATATAGTTAAATATTAATATTATTTATAATAAAGTCAAATTTATTTTTATATCTATACTCAAAGGCTCTACTTTAAAGGAAAGAGGTAATCTATTCTTTCGATTCTCCATTTTATGTCGTGTTGTTTTAATAGTTCAAAGATTCATTCAAAATGAAGTAATCAATAGGTCATAATAATCTTTTTATCTTCAGAAGTTATTATTTTATCAGCAATTACTTTATTTCTTTCATCAAGAATTACTGCAAAAAGTTCTTTATTTGAAAAATTATCTTGTATTGATTGTTGGAGTCATTGACTTTTTACAATCATATTAATGAAAGATTTATTGATATATCTTAGGAGTGCTAATTCTCTTGGATTGAGTTTTGAAAGTTCATTTCCAATGAGTTCTCAAGCATCAAGAGGAGCTGTATAATTTCTTGATGAGAGTCAGGCTTCTGATTTTATATGTTCATATTTTTGCATAACATCATCAATAGAAATATCTACATTAAAATCCAAATCGTTTACTTGTCATAAAAATAATTGATTATTTTGATTTACGAGTCCATATAATTTTGACATATTTTCATATGTTTTTTCATCAAATTTTACTCAAAGTGCTTTATCAAATGCTTCATGATTGGCTTCAGTTCAAGGTCTTACTCATTCAAAATAATAGACATATCCGTTTTCTTTATATTTTTTAATACTTTCTTGTACTTGATGGTAAAAATTTTGTGTTCCTATATGGCTCATTCCATGGAATATAATTGTTTTTTCTCCATTTGTAAGAGTATAAACAGGCATTTTTGCTGGAGAAATTTCATTTTGATAATATGAAAATCCTCAAATAATTACTATAACTGCAATAAATAGAGATGCTACTCTATAAAGAAACATATGTAAAAAAATATTATAATTTTCTAAAGAAAAAAATAGATATGTTTTATCTTTAAATTTTTTATATCCTGAATACAGGGTATAAATAAATATTGAATAAATAAAGAGACTAAATGATAATCCTACGATAGATTGTATTCCTGAGATATAATAACTTCCCAAGAAAATCATAATAAGAGCTACAAGAGTAAATATTTGTTTTTTTTGCATATAATTATTTTGTTATTTCTAAAGATTCTTGTTGTTTTATTTTTTCTCTTACTTCAATTCTTAATTTTCTTAAATTTTCATGAACTCCATTTACAAGAGTTATTAATTTTAAATGTTTTAAACTAGGAGATTTTATAGTATATCAAACTCTTTCCATTTCTCCTACAAAATTGAGTTCATAAATATCTTCAGTATATTTTTCATATGCTTTTTTTCTTAGAGTTTCAAGACCACTCATATAATTTGTGATGTATAGATCTGTTTTTTCTAAACTTTTTTTGCTTCTTTTTTCTATATCTGCAATGAGTACTTTTGTAATATTTTCAGCTATTTGTGTAATTTCTTTTACATCAAGTCCTTTTCTTTCTATAGCAACTGCATCAAGAATATCTCTTTTTTGTGGTCCAGCTAAATATCTATTATTATACATAAATACAGTAGAAAGACCTGCATCTAAATTCAGTGCATCATAACATCCAAAACTTCTCAGTGCGCTTGTTGCTTCTTCCAGAGTTGCATCATATAAAAGTCCAAAATAAATATTTTCTTTTTTTTCATCACTACAAATAAAATTTCTTGTTCCTTTAGCTTTCATTTTTGAGTCTATGAGTCATTTATCCCAATATTCTTCAAGCATATTTTTTCATTCACTCAGTAAAAGTGGATAATTTCCAAGTCAATAATAAATTTCGCTTTCCCAATCCATATTTATTTTTCCAGATTGATAGATGAAAGGAACTTTATTTACATCCCAAGCAAAAACAGCTCTGTCTCAAGTGGTAAGATATGTTGCAAATTTTTCTCATTCAATATATCTTTCATTGTCAGTAAAACTTTTAGTTGTATTACACCAAGAATAATCTGTTGGACAAAAAAATACTCCATTTACTCAAGTAATGGCATTGTTTTCTTTTAATAAATCTCAAAGATTCGTTGCATCGTCGGTTTTTACTACTTTAATTTCATAATCTTTAGAATTGAGTTCATATTGAATCACTTTTAGCGTGTATCAATCTACTTTTTTTTCTATATATGTATTTGCAAAAGCTAAGTTTGGAATTAAAAAAGCGAGTAATAAAATTATTTTTTTCATATTTGTATAAATAAAAAACTATATATTGAGAAATATATAGTTTTTTTAATTTTATGCAATATTTTATGCATTGCTTATTTCCTAATATCTATGAAAAATAGATTTTTAAAATTCTAGGGAATAAGTATGTTTTTTTATAATCTACAGAAGTAGAAACTAGGGTAATTGTATATATTTTTATTAGAAAGTCAAATTTAATTTACAAATTCCACCATTCCCAGCTTGTTGAGGACATTTTTATTTTTGAGATCTAAAATATGTTTATAATTTGATGGTATAAGACTGAGAGATGAAAGTTTTTGTAGAATTTTTTCTTCAATTTGTTTATCCAGACCATCAGGACAAGACATACTTTCTTTGGTAATAAAATTTCTAATAATTATTTTTCCAGGATATGTTCTTTGGAGAAAAAATATAATTCAAATAATATTTCCAGAAAGGGCATTTTTGAGATTATTTATATTTTCTATTGAAATATTTTCTGGAAAATATGAATCGATATTTTTTGCTTCTAAAAATTCTTCAAGCTCCTTTATAATTGATTCTTTAGATTGAATTGTTTTATATCTTTCGTCAAAATTATAAATGGTTGTTTCTGGTAAAGCTCATCCAGTTAAAATAATGTGATTTGGATTGGTTTCACTTACTGAAATTTTTCAATGGTCAAGTTGTGATATTTTTTTCTTTGCACAATTTATTTTTAAATTTAAATAAGTAGAAATATCACCTCATAAATATATTTTTTCATTTACTAGTTTTGCGGTACTGAGATCTACATATTGCACAGATTCTACATCGTATAATTTTTGAAATGAGTCGTATTGAAAATAAGAAATATTTTTATATGCAGGAGTAGATTTTTCATTTGTTTGTAGGAAATATTCTTCTTTTAGATTATAAATTTTTATTTCTATCGGAGAATTATTTTTATTATCATAGAGAGAAAGTTTGATAGAATTATTTTCCCAAATATCAATAAAATAACTATGATTAAGATGATTTTCAGGATTTTTACTTTCAAAGTCTCTATTAAAGTTTTCATAAAAATGAATAATTTCTTTTTTTGTTTTTTCGTTTATAAATCAAGAGTTTTTACAAGCATGTTGTGTGATATTTGTAGTGAGTAAATATCTATCATTTAATTTTCTATTTGTTTTTTTATTGAGAGAATTTTCTCAAAGAGAATCATCTTTTTTTATAAAATTTATTTTTATTTCTGGGTTTATTCTTATTGGAAATTTCTCTCAAGTATTTTTTTCACTCCAAAATTCTAGCCAAATTTTTGTATGAGTTTTTAAATTTTTTCTTTTGAGAGATTTTTCTAAATCGTAACTGGTAATTTTATAAAGATTTGCGTAATAATTTTGTATGAGTGATTCTTTAGACGCTTCTGATATAAAAATACTTTGTTTTATATAACATATTTGTTTCAATTCTTTTTCAAAATCAATGAGGTTTTCAAAGGATTTATTTATAAATTGCTCGAAATGTTGCGTATTTTCAATCATAATTTGTTCTTTTAAACTATTTAATTTTATTACAGATTGGTAAAAATTTAAAAGAGTTTTTTTACATGTTTCTCATGAAATTGTTTTTGGAAGTTCATATTTCATTTTAATATTATAGGTTTCGACTGTTTTTCCAAATTTGATAAATTCTTTTTTTTCTACAAAATCAGAATTTACTTGATATAATTCTTTTGCAATTTTATTTCTAAAATAACTACTTTCTTTGGCAAAACAGAGTTTATCTAATGTTTTTAAACTTAATGATTCAAAATGAGATAATTTGTAATCATTGTTTTGATGTGAAAGTCATTGAATAAAATTTCTTGCTTGTAAAATATTACTCTCTTTTTCAAAATAAGAATTATTTGCTTTTTCTCTTGGAATAGTAAGAAGAAATTTTTGAGTATCTTTTTCTAAAATAAGCGCCCAACTGTTTGTTCTTTCAACTTGGGTTTGTTCGTCTTTTAAATTTTTAATTTGTGCTTTTATTTTTCAAATTTCTAAAGTAATTTTTTTATATTCTGCACAAAAATACGCATATTTTTTAAACATACAACTTTGATTTTCGGTATTAAAAAAAGTTCCTCTTTCTTTTTTTAATTGTATGATTTTTTTTGTGAGTGCTTTTCTTGTTTCATAAGGATTTTCTCAAATAAAACATTCTTCCTGAAACATATCTTTGTATTCTTGTTGGCAAGATAATAACTTTTCAGAATTATTTTTAATATCTATTAAAAAATTAATTTTATCAGATAATGTTTTTATCATTTCAAAGTTTTCTCTTGAAATATCATCAAAAAGGTAGAGAGTCAAAGAGAATTCATTTGGTTCAAAATGATCACTTTTAAATGTGAAACTTACATGATTTTGTAAATCTTCAAATCAATGTCATTGTTGAATAAATTGTAAAAATCATTCTTTTTGGCTACTTTTATATTCTTTGAGTAGTTCATATGTTTCTGTAAGTCTTGAATGAGAATACGAAAGTGAATAGGTATTTTCGAAATCTTTTAATCCATTTTCTTCTTTTGCTGCATGAAACTTTGGAAATGCAAAAATATGATGGTATAGAGAATTTTCTTTATTGAGAATAAGTTCGTTATAATTTTTAGATTTTTTATTTGCTAAAAAATAATTTAAATTTGATATTTCTATGGTTTTTCATAATGATTGTTCTTGATGTAAATTATTTTGAATTTTATATTTTAGAATCTCTAAATCTTTTATAATTTCTTTAATCGCAGTGATTTTGCCATAAGTACTTGGAATTTCAGTGTTAATACTATGAGAAACATCACAAAAAAAATCAAAATTTGCTTTTCTTGCAATTTTATGAAAATAATATTTTATGTCAGGATTTTGGAGAGATGTTTGTGAGAGAAGTTGTTTTAAATTTTCACTATAGGTAAAATTATCTTGAAAGAAATTTTGAAATACTTCAATTAAATAATCAAGTTCTCTTCTGCTCATTTCAATTTGATTTTTATGTTTGTTTTTTAATTTTTCAATTCCATATTTAAAATATGCATCTTTTGTGTGAGTTTTTAAAAAACAAAATTTAATTTTTAATTTATCATTTAATTTCATTCTTCTTTGATTTAAAAGAATTCAGTACATAGTTTTTGTAACAAGATCATATTTATGTAAAAAGCTTTTTATGTCAGTTTTTATATTTGATATTTCTTCAAACGATGTTGATGGTTCAAAAAGAGGTTCTAATACAAATCTAATGTTCTTTTTTACCTCAAAAAGGTTAAAGTTTTTTTGTATGGGATGATTCATAATAATGAAAATTAGTAATAAACTTAAGAAAATATTTATTCTCTAACGATATAAATACTAATTTTACATTATAATACAGGTATATTAATTAAATATTAATTTTTTGAGGGAATTTTTCTGTTTTTTGATTTTTATGTTAAAAACTAAAAAATAACCGCTATTTTAAAATAAAAAATTTTTTATGATTTTTTGAATAAAAAAGTATAAAAAAATATACATATAAACGAATATGTATATTTTTATTTAAAAATCAATGAAAATAATATACTTTTAAAGCAAAATATTATTTTCCATGTCTTCTGAAATATATAAATAAACCAGTGATGATAATAAGTATAATAATGATTGGAATATTCATTGGTTTTGCTGAAGTTATTATATGAGTTTCTTGTGCATTATTTCAAGAGGCGATATTTTGTGTATTTTCTGTTAGAGAAAGACCAGAAAATGCTTCTATATCTTCTTGAGCATATGCCAGTTCGGCAGTTCTTGAACAAAGAGATACTTGTTGATTTTCTTTTTCTCAGTATGTGTAGACAAGATATTCTTTTCCAATTTCAAACTCATATCAACAAGAAGCTCAATCATTTGAAGTTGTTATAGAAGTATTATGACCATATTTTTCCTTTATTTCTTCTGAAATAGTAAAATAGACTTTTTTTTGAGTTGAATTTCATATTAATTCATCAATTTTTCAGGATTTTTCTATATTTCAAACGGTTCATACAAAAACTCAAGTAGCTTTTTCTAGGGAATTTTCAGGAGATTCTGATGGAATACAAGAACAAGCAAACGTTTGGGAAGCAAAAAAAATGCTCAGTCATACAACACTACATATTTTTGTTATAATTTTTGACATATTTTAATGATTTAAGAGCTATTATTACTCAATACTATCAAAATACGAAAAAGTGACAAAATTATAAAAGTTTCATTCCATTTGCTACTTTTTTATCTGGAATAGCAAGTATAACATCTCCGTTTGGTTGTATAAATCCAGTTACTAAACATTCAGACATAAAATTTGCAATTTGTTTTTTTGGAAAATTTACCACTCACATCACTTGTTTTCAGAGAAGTTCTTCTTTTGAATAGACTGTTTTTAATTGAGAAGATGATTTTTTTATTCAAATTTCCTCTCAAAAATCAACCTCTAATTTATATGAAGGTTTTTTGGCTTCTGGAAAATCTTCTACTTTTATAATCGTTCCAATACGAAGATCTACATTTAAAAAATCTTGAAAAGTTATTTCATTCATATGTAAAAATTAAATATAATAAGGTGATTATATATCCTTTGTAAAAAAATCAAATGAGAAAAAATATAATATTTTAGCTTTTTTGATAAAAATATGATACAATAAAAAAGTATTAATATTTAATGAATTTCCCGTGGAACAATTGCATTCATACGAAAAAACTCCAATAAAAAATACTTTGGAATCAAATCAACACGAAACACTTGATAATTTTTCACAATTTATAAATGTGTTACAATCTTGAGAAAATTCTCCTGAAAAAAAGGAATATATTTTTCAACATATTTTAAAAGTAGCTCAAATTCAATCACAATATGAATCTCAAAATCATCAATTACAACAACAAATAAGGGAATTTATTTTTTCCTCTCTGAATAATAATTTATGAGAAACGGTTTGAGAACACAATATAAAAAAATTTGATGTAGATAAAAATAATACTATTGATATTACAGAAGCAAATAATTTTGCAGGAAAATTATGAAAATCAATCGGACAAATTATCGTACTTTGAGGAGTGAATGAATTTAAAAAAGTTCATGATGAATCAGCTTCAAAATCAGGTTTTTCAAATCTTGATAAATATTTAGCAGATAAAGTAAATATATCTCAACTTTTTTGAGAAAAATCACTCACACAAAATCTTATACAATCTCAGGGAAATATTTCTGAACATGAACTTCATCAAATGAAAGAAAGAAAAATGAATGTATTTGATGGAAATAGTAGAAAGGAATTGTGAATTTTACTTGCAAATGATATAGGAAGTGGAGTTGAGGAAATCTTAAAATTTTTGTGAAATATTCCATCAGGAATTATTTTACTCAATAGATACGGATGATACAGAATGGATGCATTTTCAAATGATCCACTCGTAAGAATGACAGCAGAAATAAAAAGAGAAGAGCTTGTTTGAGAAAATCCATCATTAATGTTACTTGAACTTTTATGAGAAAAATGACTTGAAATGCTGAAACAATTATGAGAAATGCTCAAAAGTGGAAAACAATGAGATATTGCTACATTACTTGTAAGTCTTGCATGACTTCTTGCTGGATGAGCTGGAGCAGCAAGATTGTGAATTAATCTTTCAAGAAAATTAGCTGTTTCTCAAGCAAGAAAATGATGAGCAACTCTTCCAAAAGCAGTAAGAAATACTATGAAAACCGTTTCAGAAAAAGTAGGAACATTTGGTCATAATGTATGAAAAATAGATGATTTAGTTGCTTGAGCTGGGATATGACATTTATCTTGAGCATATAATGTACCTGGAACTGCAAATCTTGAAAAAATAAAAGAACCAAGCAAACCATCAAAACTTTCAAATCAATCAAATTATTCTCAAGAGGTAATTTTAAATTCTGATTGGTATAATAGATGAGAAAGTGGATTACCAAATAAAGTTTTAAGAGAATCATGACTTCCAACTTTGGATGCACATCAATTACAAGTAGTCACAGATGTACATTTATTTTTAAGTAAATGAATCTATCAAAATACACCTGAAGATTTATTAAAAATGACAAGACTTTTGAGACAAGCAGATATTTCTCCACAACAAGTGAGAGTTCTGATGGAAAAATGAATTACAGGAGAATTTAAATTTTGACCAGATTTTATTCATCAAGTAAAAGATATAGAAAGTAAAATTGCATTTTCAGATTTACCGGATTATTTAGATAATTTTTCTGGAAAAGAATTGAGTATTGAACAATTAACAGCAGTTATAAATACAAATCCAACAGAATTTTCAAAATATAGTTCATTTACAGAATATTTGGATTTATACGATATTAAAGCTCCATCAAAAGAACTATTTGATATTGCTTTGAATGGAAAAAATGCACTACATTTACAAGAATTAATTCAAAATCCAAGTAAAATTTTAGCAGAAGATATTTTACAATTTGCTCAATCTGGAAATAAAATAGATGAAATTATGACAGTATTTATAAAATCTGGAGATAAAAATCAAATTGCAAAAGTATTTGAACAACTTCTTCATTCAAATATGTCTTTACCGAGTTCAATGCTTTCACCACAATCATTATCTCAAATATTATCCTCAAATACAGTTCCTAAAAATCATTTAGCAAAGTTTATTATTTCAGTAGTGGATGGAAAAACTCCTGGAGAAAGTTTAAAAATAGTAGAAGCATTTTTAAAAACAGAAAATGGAAAATGACTTTTTACTTCTGATTATCTTTCAAAAATAGAGGCACAAATTGGAATGAAACTTTCAAATTCAGGAAATATTTTAGAAAATTTAGTGTGAAAAAATCTTTGAGTAGAAGATATTCAAGCTATTATGAAACAATATGGAACTGGATTTACGAGTTATGAAAAATTTGCAGAATTTGTGGAAGCTAATGATTTAAAAGCTCCTACAAGAGAAACGTTTGAAGCTGGAAAAATAATTTTTGATGATTGAGTTTTTAAAACAAAATTAGAAAAACCTTATACTATTACTCCTGAAGATATCGTATATTTTCATAAAAATGGAAAAGATATTAATCAATTATTTTACATTTTTGTTTCTCATGGAGATGAGGTAAAAATTTGAGATTTTTTCCAAAAAGTGAAAGAATCAAGATTGGATTTTGATATCAGTCAACTTTCAAATACAGCTTTAAAATGAATTTTTGTTTCTCAAAAAGTTGATAAAGCACATATGGCTCGTTTTATATCTGACTTTGTACAATTAGATATTACTTCATCAAAAGTAAGTGTACTCAAAAAATTCCTAGAAAGTCAATTAGCTGAAAAGCTTTTTACTTCTGACTACAGACAACAAATGTTAACGACATTAAATAACAAATTTGTATGATAAAAAAGAACTCTTCATGTGAAGAGTTCTTTTTACTTGAAGATAATTTGACTTTTTTTGAAAAATACTTAGGATACAAAACCTATTTAGGTTGTTAAGTTATGGATTAGTATGGATAAGTTATGAGAAAGTAAAATTTGAAGATTACAATTTGATGAAAAATCAGTTCGTCTGGTCATGTCAAAACTATGAGATGATAGATTTAAAATATTTGCATTAGAAGGAAAACAGTTCATTCCAGAAAATCCTTATGAAATAACTACAGAAACTCCGTCATATATTTCATTTTGTATTCATGATACAATATTAAAGTTCTCTGGTGTATATGTTGCACCTCAATTTAGAGGGACTTTATTATCTGATTATTTAATTTCTACTCTTTTTACTATAAGTGAAGAATTGAAATTTTCTTTACAAGATACTTCGGTTATTAGAAAGCCTATTATGGCAAAAAAATTAATGGAGTGGTGATTTGTACCTAAAAACTTAGATACTCAGGTTGAATTAACAGGGATATCTATGTGACCTCTTTGATTTCCTGTTGTAAAAAATGTACAAGATAAATATGGAAGATTAAAGCATAATGTTTCAAGAGTTTCTGAGAATGTATTTTATATTTTATCAGAAGATGAAAAGGGAACTGGAGAAATTACTCCAATACATACTTGATTTCGTTTTGAAGATAGGGAAAAATATGATAAAAAGATGGAAATATTAGAAGCTAAAATTACAGGGAAAAGAAGATTTTATAAAACAAAAGTGAAAAAAATTTTAGAAGAGAATTAAAAAAAGACTAGATGTATCTAGTCTTTTTTTAGGGGAATGGGGGTAATATTTGGTTTTCAATAGAAATAAAATTAATTTTAATGCCTTATCTACAAAAGTAGAAATTTAATATTAGTTTTCAATGAATTAAATCAACTTATTGATTCTTCATCTACAAAAGTAGAAATTTAATATTAGTTTTCAATTATCAATTAAAAGAGAAAAATCTGAAAATCTACAAAAGTAGAAATTTAATATTAGTTTTCAATATATATAAAAAGAAAAATTATTTTTTAAAAATCACTTCACATCTCTCGAAAAAACTTCATAATAATTTATATTCCAATCATAAAAGCTTTTTTATCGTTAATTAAGCATAGAGCAGTTGACTAATAATTTACTTGAATATAATAACTTAGATGAATATAAAAATTACTATAGAAAACAATCATGACTTGGAAAATATAGGGATAATACTGATTTAATTTTTTAAACGCAGTTTTTACATAATCAATACGTAGTTTAATACTAACAAAAATATATGAATTTTAAAGATTTACCAATTATTCCACCACTTCATAAAGCGCTTGAAAAACTTGAATTTACCACTCCAACACCAATTCAGGAAAAAGTTATTCCTCTAGCAATAGAAGGAAAAGATATTTTGTGAATAGCCCAAACTGGAAGCTGAAAAACTCTTGCTTTTACTCTCCCAATTTTACAAAATATTTATAATCTCAGAATAGAGAGAGAGTGAAAAGATGCTAAAGTGACCAGAAAAATACAAGCTTTAATCGTTGCTCCAACTCGTGAACTTGCTATTCAAATCGGAGAAACTTTTGCACCATATGCAACAAATACAAACCTAAAATGTACAACAATTTTTGGTGGAGTGAATGATTTTCATCAAATAAAAGCCATTGAAAAATGAGTTGATATACTCATAGCTACACCAGGAAGACTAGAGGATCTCATAACACAATGAGTGATAAAACTTTCATATGTTGAAATATTTGTACTTGATGAAGCTGATAAAATGCTTGATATGGGATTTTTACCAGATATTAAAAAATTGATCAAAAGGATTCCAGAACACAGACAAACTTTGTTTTTTTCAGCAACTATGCCAGCACCTATCAAAGAATTAGCCTCAAGTATTTTAAAAAATCCTGAAACTATAACTATAAAACCTCAGGCAAGTACTACAAATACAGTTACTCAAAAAGTGTATCATATCGCTTCATCACGCAAAAGACAAT
>JAUCDK010000010.1:0-35404 GCA_034675265.1 Patescibacteria group bacterium | reverse complement strand
TATTTACTCTTATTTATTTTCTCAAATAATTATAGTGAATACAAAAAAATCTATAAATTTTTTAATCAATTAGAAATATTTTTGAATTATGATAATAAATATAGAGTAATTGAAAAGATACAAATTTCATTTTCAGTTATACTTATAGTGAGTTTATTTTTAGTTTTATCATATTTTTATTTTCCAATTTGAGTATTTGTATGAGTATTTATTTTGTCATGAATAAAGTATTTTGAAGTAATGCATCCAAATATTTTTTATAAATCAAAATGGAATATTGGAGTAAAATTTTTTGCAACTGTATTTTTATGTGTATCAACATATTTTTGGTTCACGAATTTTGATAAAGTAAAAAATGATACGATCAATCTTTCAAAACAAGTAGAGGTTTTATGAACTCTTCCTTCAAGAGATGTTATTGATGGAGGTTTTAAATATATAAAAACAAATGTTTTAGAATTTTATAAAAAATAAAAAGTTTGCAAATCTTAATTATATATGATATGCTTTTCATACTTTATATTTTATAACTTTCTAAGTAATGAGAATACAAATAATAAAAAAGAACAAAAATTTTTCGAAAAATTTTAAGAGTAAAACCTGTGGTTTTACTCTTGTTGAGCTTATTATTGTTATTACTATTTTAGCAATTCTTGCTACTATAGCTTTTATATCTTTCAAAAATTATTCTGGAAATGCTAGAGATGGAAATAGAGTAGCAACTCTTAAAAATATTGAAACTTGACTTGAATTATTTGCAACAAAAACTTGAAACTTTCCTTCTCCAGAAACTCCAGTTATATTTACATGATGAACGAATGGAAATCTTGAAATACAACAATGAGTTATTGATGAGAGTCTTGCAAAAATAATTCAGATGAATAGTGTTCCTCTCGACCCTAAAAATCAATCAAAATATATTTATTCTACTTATGGAAGTGGGAAATATTACCAAATATGAATTGAAAGTGAAAATCAAGTTGCAAGTTTTTTCCCTCAAACATATGCAGATTCTGCGAGTATGTTGGTAAAATGAAACTATAAACTCCACCCAAGTCTTATTATTTGAAGTGGAAGTGAACTTTTTTCACCAGATACATGCTTTGTTATGAATGGAGGAAAAAATACCTTAAAAAATTGTGTAGAAAAGAAAAGTGAAATGGTTTTAAAAAATTATGATAATACCTTATTAGGTTATTTTGATATGGAAACTATTGATAGTAATGATGGGTGATGGAATTATTTAAAAGATCTCAGTGGAAATGAAATGAATTGTAGATCAAGATTATCAAATACTATAGAAGATGGAAGTAATGGAAAGGCTATTAAAACATCTCCAACTAATAATCCAATTAATTGTATAAATGCGATTTCAAGTACAAAAAATAAATTTAGTATTACTTTTAAATATAAAATAAATAGTTCTGATTCATGATTATTTTCATTTTGATGACAATCTCTAATAGCAAGGGAAATGAATCATATTATTAATTCAGGAAATCATTATATAAATGGACAAGCAAAATGAAATAATCAATACGAAAAATGGTATTTATACACTGTTTTATATGATGAAGGAAACTATAAAATATATATTGATAAGGATCTTATTTTTGAACAAAATAATGTTGCTATATGAATAAATAGAGGAATCTTTTTTGGAGGAACATATTTAAATACTTGAATATTTTCAGATAAAACGGTTGATGAGCTTATCATTTATGATTATGTTTTGAGTGAACAGGAAATTGCTCAAAATGTTCGTTTTGCTGGATTTTAGATTTCAATCTATATATAAAAATATAATAAACTAAAAATACAACTTTTGTCAATAAAAAAAGTTGTATTTTTTTGAAAATGTATAGTATAATAAAAGTACTAGAATTTTTTATGCACTTTATTTAAAAAATAATTGTAGTTGTAAAAAATCTTATCTTTGCATTTTCAAGTGTTAAAGCCTAAAACCTGAGAAAGCATAACCAAGTAGTCCGATGTCAAATAAAACAATTCTTGAAATATTAGTAGATAGACAAAATGAAAAGTGAGCTGGTGCTTTTGAACATATCTTGATCGTTCTTCATAATACTATTGAAGAAATAAAAGAAAAAATGTTTAAAAAACAATATAAAAGACCAAACTTTTCTTTTGAAATAGCAAAAATCTGAAATAAAATCAGATTTTTTATCATATCTGAAAAAGAGTATGTGAATTTTCTCAAAAATCAAATTTACGCACAATATCCAAATATAGAAATGTATGAAACTTCAGATTATTTGGAAATGATTCCAAATGATAAAATTTCTCTTGGAAAAGTAGGACTTCAAAAGGAAAGTATTTTCCCAATCAAAAATTTTTCTGAAATCCAAGAAAATGCTTCTGGATGAGAAGTTGATCCATATTCATCACTTACTTCAGCACTTTTAAAAACAGGAGATAATACTCTGAATGCTTTTATGATTTCCTTTTCTCCAATTCCTGATGCAATGCGGAAAGAAGCATCTTTAAAAATGCTAGAATTGGCAAATTTAAATTTACCAGTTTGGGTAAAAAAAATGTTGTTATTTATGTCGAAATTAAAATTTATTTTTCTTCCATTTATTTGGATTGTGAAAATAATAAAATTTTTCGTGCAAATTCCAAAAGAAGCAGAAGAAGAAACAAAAGAAACTGAAACAAAAATTGATGAAAATATTGCTGCCAAACTTTCTCGTCTTTGATATGGGGTTGATATTAATATTGTTTGTGCAAGTCAAGACAGTGTATTAAATAAATTAAATATTAAAGAAATTTTTTCTCCGCTTTGAATCTTTTCATTTTTTAAACAAAATTGATTTGCTCTCAAGGAAATTACTCAAGATCACAAAAAAATTGATGAAGTAAAACAAAGAATTTGCCAAGATAGTTTTATACTTTCTACTCAAGAACTATCAGGACTCGTGCATCTTCCAACAACACACGTACAAACTCCAAATATAAATTGGGTTTTATCTCGTAATTTTGAGCCACCAGTAAATTTACCAATTTTATCACAAACTACTTCTGATGTTGAGAATGATATAACACCAATTTGAAAAACAAATTTTAGAGGGGAAGAACTTGCATTTTGAATCGGTCCAAATGATAGAAGAAGACATATGTATATTATTTGAAAAACTTGAATGTGAAAATCTACACTTCTTGAAAATATGATTTTAGATGATATTAAAAAGGGAAGATGAGTTGCCGTTATTGATCCTCATGGAGATTTAGCAGAAGCAATTATTGGAAATATTCCAAAATCTCGTACCAATCAAACAATTATTTTTGATCCATCGGATAAAGATTGGCCGATTGCATTTAATATGCTGGAAGGTGTTTCTGCAGAACATAGACCTTTGATTGCTTCAGGACTCGTTTGAATATTTAAAAAAATATTTTGAGATAGTTGGGGGCCAAGACTGGAACATACACTCAGAAATACTATTTTAGCACTTTTAGAATATCCAAATACCACTCTTATTTCAATTCCACTTATGCTTACGAGTGAAGTATATAGAAATAAAGTAGTAGCAAAAATTACTGATCCAGTAGTAAAATGATTTTGGGTAAATGAATATGCAAAAATGGCACCAAATCAAAAAGTAGAAACGGCAGGACCAATTTTAAATAAAGTTGGGCAATTTTTATCAAGCTCAATTCTTAGAAATATTTTATGACAACCAAAAAATAGTTTCAATATCAGATGGGCAATGGATAATAAAAAAATTATTATCATAAATCTTTCAAAATGAAAAATTTGAGAAGATGCTTCTGCTCTTCTTGGGGCAATGATGGTTACAAAATTTCAAATGGATGCGATGAGTAGAGCTGATATTCCAGAAAAAGAAAGAGTGGATTTTTATCTCTATGTAGATGAATTTCAAAACTTTGCAACCGATAGTTTTGCAACTATTTTATCAGAAGCAAGAAAATATAAACTTAATCTTGTGATGGCAAATCAATATATTGACCAAATGACTGAAACAGTAAAATGAGCCGTTTTTGGAAATGTGTGAAGTCTTGTATCATTTCAAGTTTGATATCATGATTCAACTATTATGAAAGAAGTGTTTTGAAATGATATTCAAAGCCAAGATTTAACGAATTTAAGAAAATATTCTATTTATACGAAACAACTTATTGATGGTATGCCTTCAAAAGTGTTCTCAGCAAATACATTTCCTCCAAATCCTGTTCAAGCAGAAGCTTTTGAAATAAGATATAAAAAAATTCTCCAAGTTTCAAGAGAAAAATATTCACAATCAAAAGAAACGGTAGAACAAAAAATTTATAAATCTATACAAGAATTACAAGAACAAGAAGAAAAAGTTCAAAAGGAAAAAGATTTAAGAAAAGAAAAAGCAAAAATAAATAAAAAATAATTTTTTATATGAAACTATGAAACAATCTCCAAAATCAGATAATAATTGAGAAATAAACTCACAAGAAAATACAAGATATTATAATATTATTTCAAGAGTATATCCTCATTTTGATATATCAAAAATTGAATATATGAGAGTAAAAGATTATAGATTATTATTTGGTTATAATTGAAATATTTATACTTGTGAACTTGATAGCGAAGCTATTTTTCACATCATCATGAAATCCATTAAATCTTCAGTAAATTTTCATCTTGATTTTCATAAAATAGAGGCAAAAATTCATTGAATTTTAAAAGATTATTTATGAGTTGTTGATGATGAAAAAATAAAAGAAATATATTTTTCATCGTGATATTATATTTGTTTTTATGAAAAAGATATTTTTATGGTTCCAGCTTTTTATAAAGATGAATTGAAAAATAAAAATTTTAAATATACAGATGTAGTGAATCTTTCAGAAATAATTTCAGAAAATTTTCCAAATACGGATATGTCTGAAGTAAATAATATTTCTTTAGAATTTGAGTGATATATGTTTTTTTATGTTTGAGATATTAAACATTTTACTTCTCTGAAATCACTTTCGGTTCTTCAAAAAGAAGTTTGAGTAGCAAAAGCAAGGTGAGAGTACGATAGAGAATAAAAAGAGAAAAAAATTTTTCTTTTGAATTTTTATGAAAAATCATACAATAAAACCAATATCATTTATTTTTGCTTTTATGAAAGTAGATAATCTTACTTTAAGTTTTTGAAATAAAATCGTTTTAAATAAAGTTTCTCTCGAGGTAAAACCTGGAGAATTTGTGTTTATTATTGGATATAGTTGAAGTGGAAAAACGAGTTTAATTAGAAGTATTATATGAGATTTTAAGCCAGTTTCTTGAGATATTATTTTAGATAATGGATGAGTATTATATGGAAATTTTTCTGAGAAGTTTTTAAGACAATATAGAAAAAAGATTTGAGTAATTTTTCAAGATTATAAATTACTTGAATCAAAAACTGTGTATGAAAATGTAGCATTTGCTATGGAAGTTTGTAATTATAAAGATAAGGATATTATCAAAAAAGTTCCTGAAGTTTTGGAGCAAGTAGGGCTTTTACTTAAAAAAGATAAATTTGTTTGAGAATTATCTGGTTGAGAGAAACAAAGAGTTTCTATTGCAAGAGCTTTAGTTCATGATCCAGAGCTGATTATTTGAGATGAACCGACAGGAAATCTTGATCCAAAAACTGCTTTGAATATTATGGAAATTTTTGAAGAATTAAATAGACTTGGGAAAACAGTTATCATAGCAACTCATGATAAAAATATTGTTGATACGTACAATAAAAGGGTAATTTCATTTAAGGATAAAAAGATTTTTACTGATGAAAAATCAGGGAAATATAATCTATAATATAAAAAGAGCTTATATACAATATCATTTTGAAGTTTTTAACATCAAAATTTTTTCAATATTGTATAAGTTATATTTAATATATATAATAAAGATGCAATAATTTTATTACATCTTTATTTTTTAATTTTTTGTGCCTATGGACTACACAAATAAATAGGGGGAAGAGTTATGGGGAAATTATTTTAATAATTTAACTATAAGATTTATGAAAAAGATGATTTTGTTTTTGATAATGTTTTTTTGCTTTATATGAAATATTTATGCAAGTGATTATATTATATATATTAATCCAAGTGATTGATGAAAAATATATAGTAAGAATGCTAATGATATAGGAAATGGGATAGCTATAAATAATATGTAACTATTAAATATGAAATTAAATAATATACAACAAATGCTAATTTTATTTTTGTGAATAATACTAGTAATTTTATCATGAGTTTTGTATGCAATTGATGAACACTCTGAAGAAGCAAAACAAAAAATAGACGAATATAATTTTGAACAATTAGAAAAAGCAAAAATAATACTTGAAAAAATTCAAAAAGATGTAAATAAATTTCATAC
The DNA here is from genome assembly GCA_034675265.1 of Patescibacteria group bacterium. GTDB lineage: Bacteria > Patescibacteriota > Gracilibacteria > BD1-5 > UBA6164 > UBA7396. The sequence goes on along the minus strand of JAUCDK010000010.1, from coordinate 29,025 downwards.
ATTAAAATCCTTTAATGAAATATATAATGCCTGAATAGAACCAATCAAGAATTGTTATTATATTAGTAATGTTAATTGAAAATATCCATATATATTTTGATTTCTATTAGAATCAAAAAAATATAAAAAACAGTATTGAAACAATTACTATACTTATCCAAAATATGACTTACCATATGAACCACGGTGTGATGGATATACTTGTGACGCAGATTTTTTATATAAATAATATATTTGAACTATTTCAAAACCATGTATAAATATTGAATAATTTTATTTATAGCAAATTTTATAAATATTTTGAGGACGATAAAGATACTTCTGAAGAAAAATAATTTTTAATATTTTAATTATGAAAAATTTAAAAAAAAGTCTTATCTTATTAATAGTAATTATTCTCATTTGAATAATATACCAACTTTATTACATAGTAATTTGAAATTTTATTGATATAAGTTGTTTTACTTGGTTTTGATTTCAAAAAATAAGATATGATTCATGGTTCTTAGAGTTTATTAATCAATATAAAGTAGGAGAATTTTATTCATGTTCAAATATTTATAGAAATATTATTATAAATCCACATGTTACTCTTACTTTATTTCTATTATTTGTATGGAGTATATTATTTCCATTTATAAATAATCTTTTCAATTTACAATGAAAATATAAGTTGTATTATACAAATTGAATTGCTATTTTACTTATTATTTTAATAGCAACTTTAAATAATATCCAGATATAATTTTATAAAATAATAAAAAAAACTCACATTTGTGAGGTTTTTTTTATTTTGCTTTACTGATTAAACTTTGAACTTTTTTGTAATAACTTTGACTGCTTTTATAATTACTTAAAACAGCATCTTGAATTTCGTGATTATTTTCTAATGTCTTATTTTTGTCAATTAAGCTCAAATAGTAGAAAAAATTATTTGTATGATACACAAAGTTAGAATAATTTTTTACTATTCCATTCGTAGTGTAATAATCATAGCTTCATTCTGCATAAGCACTTAGAATAGCACTTCTAGTAAGACGATCATATTTTACTAAATCTGTATAAATAGTTTTTAATTGTACATCACGAAAACTATAAGTATCAAGTTTTTCAAGACTTAACTCATAACTTACAGGACCAACATCAAAATTCATAAGACTTCCAATAAAACCATTTTGAGAAATATTCTTTGCAAGTGCATTATTTTCTATTGAAAAAAGAGAAAATATTGCTATAATGAGTAAAATTATTTTTTTCATAAAACACATAATTAAAAATTAAGATATTTTTATACTAATATTTTTTTAAAAGTCAAGAATAATATGGCAAAAAATTTTTATGACGTACTTTGAGTTTCAAAATCAGCATCAGCAGATGAAATCAAAAAAGTATACAGAAAGCTCGCAATGCAATATCACCCAGATAGAAATAAAGGAAATAAAGAAGCAGAAGCAAAATTTAAAGAAATTAACGAAGCATATGAAACGCTTTCAGACGCTCAAAAAAGAAAAAGTTATGATACTTTTGGATCACGCGGATTTTCTGGAAACTCTGGAAATCCATTTTGAGGATGAGGATATTCGTATTCTTCAACATGAGGATGAATCGATTTAGAAGATTTATTTTCTAGTTTCTGATGATCAAAAAACTCATCGTATTCTTCAAGTGGATTTGATTTTTCAGATATATTTGGTTCTGGAGGATATTCTAACAAACAATATTCAAAAAGGGAACAACCAAAAGAAGAATCACCAGATATTGAAAAAACGTATGAAGTTCCAGTATTTGATTTGATTTTAGGTTGTAAAATCGAAGTAGAAGGTTTTTTATGACAAAAAGCAAAATTAAAAATTCCACCAAATACAAAACCAGGTACAAAATTTAGAGTAAAAGAATTTGGAAAAACTATTGGAGGGAAAAAGTGAAATTTACTCGTAAATATTGATGTAAGAATGCCAAAACATATTAGTGAAATTGATTTAAAACTTCTTGAAAATATCAGAGAAAACATTTGATATTAAAAAAATATGATTATAATTAAGGTATGATAAAATATAAAACAATGTTTTATCACTTTATATATCTTAACTATAAGATTATGGAATTAAAAATACAAATACATACTCCGGATGAAGCAAAAGCTGTAGTTGAAAGACTTACTTGAGAAAATTTAAATCAAAAATTAAAAAGTTATTTAAATAAACTTGATTGAGAAGATGTTGAATGAATTGTTGATGTGAAAATTGATAAAAACAAAAAAGGTTTATTTGATGGAATTTTACAAATAAATATTGATGGAAAATCTTTTAGATATTCAAGAGAAGATTATAAAAATCTTGATGATTTGGTAAATAATTTATTCGACCATTTTAAACAAGAATTATCAGATAAATAAAAAAATAAGGTGAAAACCTTATTTTTTTATTTTTTCTAATAAATCTTTTTGCGATAATTGAGCTAATCATTCTATAATTGAGTTTTCTTTTTCTCAAAAAGCGATATTTTTATTTATATGTGTTTTTAGTATTTGAGTTTCGCTAAAAGTAAGTCTATAGCTATCTTTTAATTTTTGAATAGAATTTTCAAAAGATTCTTTTTTATTTTGAAATAAAAAATTTTCTATTTGATTGATAAGATTTTCATAGGGAAATCATTGTAAACTTTTTTCTAACTCATCTTTGCTGACTTGAAGAGAATCTTTTGAAACAATATCAAAAGGTTTTTTTATGATAATATAAGGAATTTTTTCTTTATCACAAATAAAATCAATTCAAAAACTTTCCATATCAACAAAATGCTCATCTCACATTTCACTTGAATTTGTGATTATTTTATCACTACAAGCAAGCGATTTTAGAGGAAGATTTTTTATATAAATAGGACAAAGAGATTCTTTATTATTTGAAAGATTTTTGATACGATATACTTGAAAAAAATCATTTTTTGTATCATCTTTTTTTCCACATACTCAGATATTTACAATAAAATTAGGTTTCCCATTTTTATCTATATAATCTTTTATTGCATAAATCGTGTTTAAAACTCATACTCACGTTATGAGAGTATCGATTTTTCATGATTTGAGAGCAAGATTTTTTATTTCTTGTTTAATAATTTTTGCTTCAATTGGAAGTGCTATAGTAAAAAGTATCATATAATTATGAAATTATTTCTAAAATAATAGTATCAAGTAAACTCACAAATTCATCTTTGAGTATAAGAAAATCATTTTTTATATATAAATATCCAGAATTTAAAAAATGATTTATTTTTTCTTGATTTAATTTGGTATAAATATCTTTTTCTAGTCATGCTGTTCTGAATCAAAACATAATTTTTTCTAAGAATATTTCTCTTTCATTTAAATGTTCTTCATATTCTAACTCTCATTTATAATATCATAAAAAATCATCTTTGTAAGCATAACGAGTATTATTTACAAAACTATGACTTCCAAGTCAAAAACCTACATTTTCAGAATGATTCCAATACGATTTATTATGTCTACATTCATATCCAGATTTTGAAAAATTTGAAAGTTCATATCTATAAAATCAAGCCTGTTCTAAATACGCTTTTATTTCTGAGTATTCTTTTGAAAACAACTCTTCTTCCAATCATAAATTTTTCCAATTTTCTGGATATGTAATTTTTTCAAAATTTGAATCATCTTCATTTCAAACATAATAATCTTCTAACATATAAACTGAAATATGTTTGATAAAATCATAGTTTTCTAAAATATATTTTATGTCTTGGAGTGTTTCTCAAGGCTGAACATAGGGCAGTCCAATAATAAAATCGACAGAAATATTTTCTATTTTACTTTCTTTTAAATGTTCAAGAGCTATAAAAATAGTTTCTTTTGGATCTCTTTTTATTTCTTCTAAAGTTTTATTATTGAGAGTTTGTATTCACATACTGATTCTATTTATTCACAAAGCTTCCCAAGCAATGAGATTATCAGCAGTGATATTTCTTGGAGTGCTTTCAAGAGTAATTTCAATTTCTTTTTCAAAACCAAACTTATTTTCTAAGTTTTCTAATATTTCAGACAATTGTGAAACTTCTAAAATACTTGGTGTTCCACCTCAAAAATAAACACTATTTAAAAGACCTGCATTTTGAACAGGTCTTTTAAAGTTTTTTATATCGTGGATGAGATGTGCCAGATATTTGTTTACTAGCACTTTATTTATACTTCCCAGAGAAGCAAATCTACAATATTTACATTTGCTTTCACAAAAGGGAATATGGATATATGAAAACATTATTTTATTGCGTTTAATAAATTTAATTTTACCACTAAAAGCATAAATCTTGTTTTATCGCTAAGTTTTTGTTGTCCTAACAATACATCAATTCTACTCACTACTACTTTTAATTTATCCTTATAAGTATTTGGAGATTTGTCTTTTAATTGAGCTATAATTTTTTCAAGTTGAGTAGTATAGCCAGTTTGAGACATTTTTGTATATTTGAATTGAGAAAGTTCTTTTGTGATATAAAATAATTCAAGATTATTTTGTAAATTAGAAATTTTTGTATTGAGAGTTGAATTATTTAATAGAGTATATTTTTCAATATCTTTTTTAAAAGAAGTGATTTGTGCATTTATATAAGCAAAATCGTTTGATTTTGATATTCTATCATTTAAAATTGAATATCTTAAATCAATAGTATCAGCAGCAAGAAGAATATTTTTTGTTTCTAGTGCAGATAGGTCTAATTTTTCTTTTAATCTTGCTAATAAATCCTCTCTATATGTTTTATAATTATCATTGTAATATTTAATCATTTCGTTTTCTAATCTGATTTTTACATTATCATAAGTATTACTTGTAGATCCTGTTCCAAGAAGAGTAGTAATTTTTGTATTTACATCAGAAATTTTTTGATGAATAAAATTTATTTCTTCTAATGCTCCTGTATTTGAAAGAACTTCTGAAGCTTTAATTTTTCCATCTAATGAGTAATATTTATTTTTTACTGTATTATATCTTGAAATAAGAGAATTTACATCTTCATCAGAATAAATTACTCCATAACTTTCATTAATTTTTAAAGTTAATGAATTTTCAAAATTTTGTAATAATATAGCAATAAGTCTGTCAATATCTCATCTATAAGTTTCTAAACTTTTATTTGCTTCAATATTTCCATCTCTAATTTTTTCAAGTTCACCTCTTAATACTGAAACATAATTTTTTTGTCTATTTTCTGAGAAAATTGTTAAATCTCAAGCAAATGTTAAATATGTATTTTTAAATTCAGTATAATTTTTTTCAAATTGAGAATATAAACTATATAAAGCTTCATATTTTGAAGAAAAATTGTTTAATGAAGTAATAGTTGAAGTATTACTACTATATGCATTTTTTAATTGATTTTCATAATCACTAAGAGATGATGAATATTTATTTGCTAACGTAGTAGTTTTACTCGTAAATGTTTGAGAAAGATTTGTATAATTATTCTCAATATTTTTTATAGAAGCACTCAGTGTAGTCTTTTCATTATCACTTACTGTTGAATAATTTAATTTGATATTATTTTTAATAGAAGTTAAATTATTTAATTCAGTTGCAGTAGAATCTGAAATTTCTTTTGTTAAATTATTAAAATCAAGCGCTAAATCTTCTTTAAAATTTGTAGTAAGTTTTCAAAGAGATACAAGATAAGCAACTGCTTTTTCATCGTATCATAATTTTGTAAAAACTCCGTTATATTTTTCTGATAAATCAAATACTTTATCTTCCAAAGTTTTTGTTGCTGTTGTTTTTAAATTTGTGATTTTTGTTTCTAATGATGAAATATCAGTCAAAAGCGTTTCTTTATTTGTAGCAGCAAAGGTTTGAGATATTCATGCTATATTTAAAAGTGAAAACACCAAAATACAACTTGCTAAAATTTTTTTTCATGTAACCATACTAAAAAAATTAAAAATTAAATTAATTGCAACTTTTTTCTAAATTTTCACTAGAAAGAGTTTTTTCACTAATACATAATACTTTTTTTCTAAAAATTTCAAATAATTCTGTTGAATTTGTTTTTGCATCAAGTAAATTACTCAGTTCACTATCATAAATAGTTTTGTTTCATTTATTAAATGTAGTGAGTTCAAGATTTCCATTATAAAAGTCTTTATATTTGATATTAAAACCATCTTTTAAGTTTTCTTCTCATCTACTTGTAACGAGTCATAGTTGACTTGGCATATAATAAGCAAATAATTCTAAATATTTCTTTTGTCCTTCCACTGAATTAAAATATACCATTAAGTCTTGCGCTGTTTGATAAAAAGAAGTATTTTTATTGATTACAAAATAATTATAATTAATCAAAAGATTTCCAGAATCTTCATTATTCATTGGAAAGGCTTCAGCTCTGAGGAAGTTTTTATTAAATCCTCTTTTAGAAATTTCTTCTAATAATCTTGGATATCATAAAATCATTTGTACATCTCATTTACTAAAAGCATCGAGATTATTTTTATTTGTAGAAAGGAGTTCATTATAGAGACTATCATATTTATTTTCTTGCATTTCATCTCAAAAACGAACATAATTTGAAAGTGTTCATTTCATCGCATTTCCAGTTGCTTCACTGAGATTTTTAATTCCATCTATAAGAAAAAATTGCGTAATAATATCTCAAACATTGTATACTGTAGATCCATTTCCAATTCAAATTCAAATTTTTCCTGAATTGTCTCTTAATTCTCTTACTACTTCATTTACATATGCCCAAGTTGAGAGTTTTTTTCCTTTTGTTTCTCTGAAATTATAAAATATTCATAAATTTTCATATCACAAAGGCATTCCAATTAAATAATCAACATCTTTATCATCAACTTTTGTTTTTTTAATTAAATCACTTGAAAATACTAAATCATAGTTTTTTTTGAATTCATCAGGTGAAATAACTGATGGATCAATTCCTGAAATTTGTCATTCAAAAACTTGAGAATCATTATTATTTACAACAAACATATCTGGAGCTTCATTTCTTAAAAAAGCTCAAATTAAAGCATTATAATATTCTTCATAACTTTGAAATGAAACGACATTAAAAGTTGTATTTTTATAATTTGCATTTTTAGCTTTAAAATCATTTAAAAAGTTTGAGAAATTATTTCTGTCGTCTTGAAGTATCCAAAGTGTGAATTCTCAGTTTGAAGTTGTTTTTTTTGTTTCTCCAGTTTTTGAAAGGAGTAAAAATAAACTTACAAAAACAACAACAAGTATAACACCAATAATTAAAAATATTATTTTATTTTTATTCATAAAAATATAGTTAAAGATAAAAGTTTTTATATTTCACTTAAAAGATGAAGATGTATATGCATTACTTCTTGTCATCATTTTTTTCAAACATTAAAATGAAGTTGATATCATTGGTCTATATGGAGCTGTTTTGCTACTTTTTTTGCTACAAAAAACATTTCAGCAATTAACTCTCTATCTGATTCATCTAAATCATTTATAGTTGGAATTTCTTTTTTAGGAATAATCAGTAAATGTGTTTTTGCTTTTGGTTGAATATCTTTTATAACGATGATATTTTCTTGTTCATACACAATTTCACTTGGAATTTCTCTGGCAATAATTTTTGTAAATATTGAACTCATAAGTTATATTTAATAATAAATAGATTGTGTTTCATTATTGGAGTTTATTTCTATTTTTTGTTTTTGAATATTTTTATGAATTACCAATGATATTCAAATAATAGAAAATAAAAGTAATAAAAAAAAAGTAATCTTACTTATATTTATAATATCTGAAGATATGTTTTTGAATTCAACAATATTTGTTTTTTTTATAATAAAAAAAAGCCAAACAAATCCCAGAAAGAAAACATATACTCAAATTCACAACATAAATTTTACTTTTTTAAAAAAATATTATAATGAAGGTAGTATTTTTGCGAAAGTAAGTATAATTTTTTTATTTCTTTTTGCAAATTTTTAGAAAATAGTATAAAATACTATGGAATTATTAATTTACTAACTTTTATATTATGGCTGAAATAAAACACAATAATAAAACTTTTTATATTTCAGATGAGATGCAAGCACAATATCCAGAATTGATTAAATTGGTTTTAGCAACAGAAAGTATGGATGATGAAGAAAGACAATATTGGTTTGATATTATGCCTTCTATGAATGATTCTCAAGTAGATAGATTATTTAATATTTTGGAAACAGAAAGAAGAAAATTAGAAGAACTAGAATTGAAATATCAAGATGAAATTAAATCTCTCAATGAAAAACATCTTATTGAATGGCAAGAATTTCAAACTCGTGATGCGAAGAAAAAAATTGCTCAAGCTGAAAGAGAGGATAAAGAAGAAAATCCTGATGATGTACTGAAAATGCTCAATTCATTATAAAAGAAACTTAAAAGAGTTTCTTTTTTTCTTGATTTTTAAAAAATATTTTATATACTTCTCTTAAGTTTATTCTTTCAGGCTTGGAAAACCTAAATATATAAAGAAAAACTTTATAATAAAAGTGCTAGAACTTTTCTAGAACTTGGGTGGAACCGTCCAAAGTAAAAATATAAATACCAAGGACCCCAAGGCAATAATTCATCGAATTTGCCTTGGGGCTTTTTTGATGAGAAATATTTTATATTTTTAATTTATTGTCTATGAGTACAAAAGTGGAAATGAAAGATATTGTAAATCTTTCACAAGCAAGATGATTTGTGTATCCAGGAAGTGAAATTTATGGATGACTCGCTAATTCTTGGGATTATGGACCATATGGGTCACTTTTAAAAGAAAATATTAAAAATCTTTGGATTAAAGCGTTTGTTCAAAAAAGAACAGATATGATGTTACTAGATTCATCAATTTTACTTAATCCAAAAGTTTGGGTTGCATCAGGTCATGTTGGATGATTTTCAGATCCATTAATTGATGATAAAAATACTAAAGAAAGATTTAGAGCTGATAAATTACTTGAAGATTTAATTGAAAAATTAGCTGATAAAGCTTCAGTTTTACAAGAAAAATATGGAGTTTCGAATTTAATTCCAGAATCTTGGTCACTTGAGAAACAAACAGAAGTGATGAGAGGAGAAAAAGTAAAAAATCCAAATACTTGAGAGGTTTGAGATTGGACGGATGCAAAAAAATTTAATTTAATGTTTAGAACTTCTCAATGAGTAACAGAAGATTCATCTTCAACTATTTATTTGAGACCAGAAACAGCACAAGGAATATTTGTTGATTTTCCAAATGTATTAAGAACTTCAAGAAGAAAAATTCCTTTCGGAGTAGCTCAAGTTTGAAAAGCATTTAGAAACGAAATTACCCCAGGAAACTTTATTTTCAGAACGAGAGAATTCGAACAAATGGAAATTGAATATTTCTGTGAACCAGGAAAAGATTTAGAAGTACACGCTGAGTGGAAAAATGCTTGTAAAAATTTCCTTACTTCAACTCTTTGAATAAAAGAAGAAAATATTAGAATGAGAGATCACGACAAGGACGAACTTTCTCATTATTCAAATGCAACAACTGATATTGAATACAAATTTCCATTTGGTTGGTGAGAATTATGGGGAATTGCTGATAGAACAGATTTTGATTTAAAAGCTCATATGAGTGAATCAAAACAAGATATGAGTTATTTTGATCCAGTAAATAATAGAAAATTTATTCCATATGTAATTGAACCTTCAGTTTGATTAAATAGACTTTTCTTAACGGTTTTAGCAGATGCTTATACAACTGATGGAGAAGGGGAAAATACAAGAACTTATTTGAAATTAGATCCAAAAGTTGCTCCAATTAAAGTTTGAGTTTTACCTGTGGTGAAAAAAATAGGAGAAGATGCAAAACAAGTATATGCTCAACTATCAGAAGACTTTGTATGTGAATATGATGAAGTTGGAACGATTGGAAAAAGATATGCAAGATTTGATGAAATTGGAACTCCATTTTGTGTAACTATTGATAGTGATAATTTTGCTAATAATAAAGTTACTGTGAGATTTAGAGATAGTATGGAACAAGAAATAGTTGATTTAAGTGAATTAAACGACTTTTTAAGAAAAAAGATGAAATAATAAATTAAAAAACTTCCTGAAATTTTCAGGAAGTTTTTTAATTTATTTCTAAGTCAATATATTTTACTTTTGGAAAAGCTTCTGTAAGTTCTTTTTCTAATTCATTAATTTTTTGTCACATTACTCTTGGAACGAGATTTGCATAATACGAACAAAATTTTACAAATTCTATGTAATCATCTTTTATATCTTCATATTCTTTTTCAAACATTCCATTTTTATTTAAATCTTTTGAAAGAGCAGCTCCGTTAAATTCTATTTCACATTTTATAATGAAATTTTTATCATCAAGCATTTGAGATTTAAAATTTAATACTTTATCAACGAGTTCATGACTTTCAAGGAAATCTACTATTTCATCTTTTAAATCAATCTCAATAGATTTTCAAATCAAATAGTGTTTATTTTGAATAATTAAAAACACAGCAACCATTCAAAGCATGAGACCAATAATAATAGAACCAACTCCATCAAAATATAAAATTCCAGTAATATGAGATAAAAATATACAAAGCATTGCTATTAATACTCATACAACTGCAACAGAATCTTCTAAGATAACAGCTAAAGAGGCATTATCAGAATTTTTTATAGATTCAACCAGACCATCATCTTTGTTATAAATACTTTTTAATGCAATAAAAAGAGTTATAGATTCAACTATAAAGGCAATTACAAGAATAATCAAAGACCAAGCAACATTTTCAATTGCTTTTGGATGTAATAAAACTTCAATACCGTGATAAATAGTAATTCAAGCTCAAATAAAAAATATTCAACAAGCTGAAATAGTTGCCCGGAAATATCTTTCCTTTTTATATCAATAGGATTATTTTTGATCTTCCTTTTTTCCAGATTTTTTGATTCAAACCATGAGGAGAACTTGATTCATAGTATCAGCAAATGAGTGAATTGCTTCTGAAAATAAACTTCCAGATCAAGATGCTATAAATCAAATAAATTTTAAAATAGTAATAAAAAAATTTCAAATAATTGCTGATAAAACGGCAATAAATCATGAATTGGGGGCGGATCAATCTACTGACATAAATAGGGTTAAAAATATAAATAATATGTGGCATTGTATGTTTACTTCAACGAAAGTCAAGATTTTCCTTTCATATTGTCTAAAATAATTGCTGTTGCAATTCACGCATTGAGACTTTCTGCTTGTCCAAATTTTGGTATAGTAATGTTTTTTGTTACAAGATTTTCAATTTCTTTTGAAATCCCATTACTTTCATTTCCAATCACAAGAAAACAATTATTTTCAAAATTTACTTTATGAACTTTTTCTCCATTCATAAATGCTCAATAAATAGGTAATTTTTGATTTTTTAGATATTCAGTAAGTTCAGTATAAAAAATATTTACTCTAGTAAAACTTCACATAGTTGAAATAATAACTTTTGGGTTATAAAAATCACAAGTTGTGTGTGAAGCAATTATTTTTGTAATTCCATACCAATCTGCAATTCTTATAATAGTTCCAAGATTTCCTGGATCTTTTATTTCATCAAGAACTAAAACAATTTCATTTTTATTTTCCAAAATAGTATTTTCTTTCTGAGTTACTACAGCAATTCAGTCAGAATTTGTTTGAAGAGTTGAAAGTTTTGTTATTTCATCTCAAGAGGATATTTCAAATGTGTATTTTGTAACTAAATTTCTATTTTCTCTATAAAAATCTTCACTGATTACTAATGTTTGGATTTCAAAATCAGATTGTAATAATTCAATTAAACTTTTTTTTCATTCAACAAGAAAAACTTTTTGTTCATTTCTATCTTTTTTATTATGAAGAGATTTTATATATTTTATTTGGTTTTTAGAAAGCATAAATAAGGGTTACAAATTATTTTTTTTATTATAAAAGATATTTTTATTTTGCAAAATAAAAATATTCTTGACAAGTTTTGAGAAAAAATTATAAATAACACTCTTTATAATAATAATTTAGATTATGTTAGGAATAAAAAATTGGCTTAATTTTGATGATTTATCAAAATTAAAATGAACATCTCTAGAACATCAAATAGAATTACTTAAAAAAGTATTTGGGATAAAAGAAGTTACGAATTCAGGAGTAAATTGAGTATCAAACACTCAAATACCAAATACTTTTAAAGTAACAAACTCAGAATGAAAACATGGAGTATTTGTAAAAGATTATGGAATTATTGTTTTAGGAAAAGAAAGATTTTTTGAACAAATAAATATTGCTCGTGAGTCAAGTGGATTTGATTATATTACCGGAATGGAAAATGGAGAATATTTTTGTTATGAATTAATAGATTTTTGATGTATTATTCCTATTTGTGATGAATCTTGAAATAATCTTTTCTCTAGTAAAAAGGAAGTGTTGGCAATGGTTGAAAAATATCGTACAAAAAGAATGATTGCCTCATCTATATTTGATGGAGTATTAAAAAAATAAACCAAATTTTGGTTTATTTTTTTCTTCTTGTGAATTTATCTTTAATTCTTTTTGCTTCTTTTTCTCAAAGCTTTTCAAGTAAAACCATATCCATTTCAGCAGACTCATCAAATAAATTCATTTCGATATCAATTCCATGTTCAAGCTTGTATCTATAATCTTCATAATTTCCATAACTGACTGTTAATTCTCCATCACGAATTATCCACATGATTTCAGCAATTTTATTTACAAAATATCTATCATGTGAAATAAATAAAACAGTTCCTTTATATTTTGAAATAGACCTTTCTAAAGATTCTCTTGAATCATAATCAAGATGATTGGTTGGTTCATCAAATATAAGAAAATTTGATTGTTTTTGTCCAAGAATAGCAAATAAAACTTTTGAAATTTGTCATCAAGAAAGATATTTTACTGGTTTATCAATAGCTTCTTTTTCAATTAAATAATACTTTAAATATCAAATAAGAGTTTGATCTTCCATATGAATTCCATGTTTCATAAAATTTTCTCTGATAGATTTGTCTTTTTCAAGTTCTTCGTGTAATTGAGAATAGTAAATAATTTTTACTCATTTTCATCTGGTAAATATTCCATCAAGAATTTCTAATTGTCACATAATGGTTTTTAAAAAAGTTGATTTTCAAACTCAATTTTCTCATACAATTCAAACTCTTTGACCTTTATTCATATAAAGTTCATTGATGAAAAAAAGTGGTTCATTTCTTCAAATAAAAACTTCTTTAAAATACAAAATTCTTTCATTTTCTCATTCTTCATAATCAAAGAAAAATTTCGGAGTTGGAGGAATATATGGTTTATCAAATTTTTCAAGTCTATCGAGAGCTTTTTCTCTACTGGCAGCAAATCCTGCACGACTTCCAGCTCTAAAACGATTAATCAGATTTTCCTCTTTTTTAATAAATTCTTGTTGTCTTTCCCATTCAGCCATTTTCTTTTCTTCAACTTTTCCTCTTTCTTCAACATATTTTGAATAGTTTGAGTGATAAAAATTGATTTGTCTTGCTGGTTGAAGCTCAAATGTTTTATGACAAGTTTTATCAAGAAATTCTCTATCATGGGAAATGATAAGGTATCCATTTCACCATTTGTTTTGTAAATATCATTCTAACCATTCAACTGATTTCATGTCTATAAAGTTGGTTGGTTCATCAAGACAAAGTATATCTGGAGATTCAACAAGTATTTTACAAAGGGCAACTTTTGTTCTTTCTCAACCTGAAATTTCATTTAATTTTCTATCAAGTAAATGAAGAATTTGCATCCCATTTGCAACATTATGAATTTGATTATTGTAATTATATCCACCAATATTATTGAAATTTTCTAAAAGGGTAGTGTATTTTTCTATCACTTCCATATCTTCAGGTTTTTCTGACATTTCTTTTTCTACTTTTTCGAGTTCTTTTTCAGCAAGAATAATATCTTTAAATCATTCTTTTATTTCTTGTCTTACTGTTTTTCCCTCATCATCAGAATATATTTGAGAAAGGTATCAAATCGACATATTTCAAATATTTTCTAAATTTCCATCAAAATCTTTTATTTCTCATGTAATGATTTTCATAAGGGTAGTTTTTCCCACTCCATTTCCTCAAACTAAAGCTATAGAATCATTTTCATTCATAATAAAATCTATATCTTTCAAGATAATATTTCCGTCAACTTCATATTTATCTATTTTTATTCTTAAGTGTTTCATTGTTTTTTTGATTATTAAGTTTTTATTTTGCAAAAAAGTATTTTTTTTGTTATAATAATCAAAAATATATTTTAATCAAAATTTATGAGTAATTTTGTAACGATTGAAACTGAAGATAATAAGATAAAACTCAAAAATTTATACAATGCTTGAATTTTTATAGGATTTGCTTGGATATTATTTCATTTTACCATTATTTTCTTTTTTTGAATGGTTCTTGAGTCTATTTTGCTAGTAGGACTTTTTTTATGAATTTGAAATTTTGTAGCGCTTCTTTTAGATATTCCTATTTGAGTGTTACAAAAATATATTAAACCAAAAACATTTTTAATTATAGGGGTTATTTTTATGATTATAGTTTCAACTATTTTTGTAAAATTTGTTTATTTTTATTGAATTACTGAATTATTACCATGATGACACGGGTGAGTAGAAAGAACTATTTCTTTTTTATGAGAATTTTTAAATAGTTCACTCAATATTATTTTATTGCTTTTATCAGCCTGTTTGTATTGAGTGATAAAAGAAAGTTTTGATGTTACTATTATTAGTTATATTTTTAACAACTCAACTCCTTGAGAATATGCAAGTATTTTATCAAAATATAATGTTTATAATTGAGGTGGTTCTATGATAGGATTACTTCTTTCATGAATTTTGTTGGCTATGAATATAAAAATTGCGATTATCTGTTTTATATTTATTTTGGTGTGATTTTTGTGGTTTATTATAAAATATTTTGATAATAAAATTGAAACCATTGATTTTGAAAAAATAAAAACTATTAAATTAGATGTTTTAAAAACTGATTTACTCAATAAAAAAGAAGAATTTATCGGAAAAATCAATACAAAAAATCTCATAGAACTTTCTCGTCAATCAAAAGTTATTTTGCTCAAACCAGTTGAAATTAAAAAATCAATTAATTTCAAAGAAATTTATAATTCTTCTGTTGAATGATTTCAAACTTTTTATAAAATTTTATTTCAAATTCCAAGAAATTTAATTATTTTGTGGTTTTTAGCATTGATTGTACAATTTTGATTTTGGGATACATTTGTAGCTACTTTTTTAGTAGAGTTTTTAGAAAAAGTGATTAGTTTTAATAGTAATGAATATTTAATTGCTCAAACAAGATGAATCGTGACTGGATATGTTTTACTTGGAGCTTTAGTAATTCCAGCATTTTTATGCCAAGAATACTTTATTAATAAATCAAAAAAATATTGAATTTTTAAAGTAGTAATGTTTGGAAATATACTTTCTGCAATTTCTCTTATTTGTTTTTGAATATTAGATGGAATATTTTTTATTATGTTGTTTTGAATTCTCAATAGTATTTGATATGCAGCAACCATGCCTCTTGCTCAAGCAACTTTTTCATGAATTTATAATGAAGAATATGCAAAAAAATTTAATTTAAAAGAAATTGATACAACTGTTTCTGCAGCACCTTTAAAAATAGTAATTAATACTACCAATGTAGTATGATTATTAACTTGATCATTACTGGTAAAATTAGCTTGATTTAATTTCTTTTTTATAATATTTTGAGCAGTATTAGGAGGATTTTTTATATTTAGTTTTCTAAAAATGAGAAAAGTATTAGCTGATTTTAGTAAAAAAAGTAATGAAAATACCATTAATGATGTAGACTTTGTATAAAAAATAATTTTGTAAATCTAAAAAAAAGACTACACTAAAAGAAAAATATTTTTTAAGTAGAATGTATGATAAAAAAGAGATTTTTTATTTGATTTTTATTATTGTGATCTTATTTTTGAGTAAATGCAGATTTAGTGTATCCAATACAAGAAATGAGTAAAGTAGAGTGTAGATTTCAAAAATTTTCAACTCTTTCATCAGATTGTAAAATGCAATTACCAATATTAAAAACATCAGATTATACAAAATATAAAAATGATTATAGTTTATACAGAAGAGTGTACACTATTTTATGGTGATCGAGTTATAATTATGGTTGGGATGTTTGAAATGGATGACATCAATGAGTTGATATAGCCACTGCGGAATGAACCCCTGTATATTCAATGTCTGAATGAAAAGTTGTACAAGCTGGTTCACTCGCTGGACGGTGAAATACAGTAAAAATAGAACATACTATCAATGGAAGAAAAGTGTATTCAAACTATTCACATATGTCAAAAATTGATGTTTCAGTAGGACAAACAGTTCAAACAAAAACAAAAATATGAGAAGTAGGAAATACAGGAAATAGTACTTGAAATCATCTTCATTTTCAAATTGATTTGGCTGTTTCAGGAAAATGACCTTGGTATCGGTCAAGTTGTAGCGAAAAAAATTATGATACAATTGTAAATACAAGTGTATGTTTTTCACAACTTAATACTAATACAATAGATCCACTTTTATTTTTAGAAACAAATGGCGCTGTGGTAAAAGCAACAACTGTTGATAAACCAGCAACTCAAGTAATTTCTCAACAATGAATGTTATCAAGAGAAGAAATTTTAAAAATAGAAATTGCAGACTTTTTAAAATCATACAATGTTCAAGTAAAAATATTAAATACCTGAGCTAATATAGAACTTGGTAAAAAAGGAACGTTTAGAATTACTGTTATTGATAAAAGAACAAGAAAGCCATTTACGGGAAGTTTTCCTGGAGATATGAACTTTAAATATGATAATAAAAGATTAGATATTTTCCCAACAGGAATCTTACAAATAGATAATGGAAGTAGAGATTTTACCATCACACCAAAAATAGCTGGAAAATCAAGTATAGATATTTATATATGAGAAACATTTTTTAAGAAAATAAATTTTTGAGTATTTGATACATCAAAACAAATTGTTCCAAAACAAGCAGTGTATTCTGTTTCAACAAATAATGTTGTATCAGAAACAAAAAAATGAGTATTTTACTTTAAAGATAATTTTGGATTAAATATATTATGAGTAAATTTTAATGGAAGATATACTTTGAAATCAAATAATAATTCTATTAAATTTTGTATAAAAAAGGTTTCAGATATTTCAGATTTAAACAGAGTATTTAATATAACTTGTAGAGATGAACAATTTAGAGATCAAATAGAATTTACTTCGCAAGATGCTATTTTATGAATTGTAGTTTTCAATTATAAGGTAACATCTCAATGAAGCAATAGTTTGATTATAACAAACTCTCAATGACAAACTATTTCTACAAAAGCATTAAATGGAACACTTCCGGTTGATTTACAAATACTTCATCCATATTACAATGATATTCTTCTTATTTCAAAATTAGGATTAGCAACTTGAATTAATAAAGGATATTTTCTTCCAGATAGAAATTTAACAAGAGAAGATGGAATTTGATTTTTAAGAAATTATTTAGATTATCAATACAAAGCATGTTTTGATAATGATTGTAAAAATTTATACACTCAAAATCTTCTTAATTTAAACAAAGAAATTAATGACAAATATTCTTATTTTACTCGTGAAGAATACTTACAACTTTTATGAAAATATGTTCCTTTAAAAGAATATACATGAACTGATTATGTAGTATTTAGAGATTTACAAGGAGTAAATTTAGAATATTCTAAAAATATTTTAAAAGCTTCAACTTGGAATGATTATTTTGGTCAAACAAGATATTTTCAACCAACAAAAATAATGACAAGATGAGAAGCTGCGTTTCTTTTAAATAAATTATTACAATAAGATAAAAAAATAATTTTTCTTTCTTGAAAAATTATTTTTTTTGCTATAATAAAGACAAGTTTAGATATTAAAATTCACACTCGTGGCTAAGAAAAAAAATACCAAAAAAACTGCCTCAAAAAATGTTATCAGACCAGATACTAAAAATATATTTATAGCGTGTCTTTTTATTGTTTTGTGAGCAATTTCACTTTTTTCAGAACTCGATTCAACAGCAGGATATTTTGTATACCAAGTTTTGTATTATTTATTTGGAGAATATTATCAATTCATTTTTTCTCCGATTATTTTATTGTTGTGAGTATTTATTTTCGCAAAAGAGGGGTTTTGATTTAACAATTCAAGATTTTTTTGATTGATTTTGTATTTTATTTCTATAAATACTCTCATTTGATCAGTAGATAAAATGTATAATTCTCTTTTTAATCTTCAACCTTCACTTGCAGGTTTTTTCTGAGCAAATGCTGCATTTGTATTTATGCTTATGGTATTTTTCTTTAGTTTATTTTTGATGTTTAGAATTAGTTATAAAAAAATTATCAAGAAAGTAATGTCATTTACACCAGATCTTGCAACAATTAAAGAAAATATTTCTCTTCCAAAATCAAAAGAAGAAAAAAATGAAGACCAACCGAAAACATCAAAAGCAAAAAAAGAGTTAGAGCAAATTGAAAAAATGAAAAAAGAATTAGAAGAAGAACTTATCAAAGTAAAAAAATCACAAAAAGAACCAAGACAACTTGATTTAGAAGATGCACCAAGAAAAATTTCTATTGATAAAAAAGAAGAAAAATGATTATTTTGAAAAATGAAAGATGCATTATCTCAAGATACTGAAAAAGAAACAATATCTATTAAAATTGAAAAAAAATCATCTTCAGATGACAAAAATTTTACTGCTCCAAAATATGATTCTTGGGAGTTACCAAGTCTTTCACTTCTTGCAGATATTTGATGAGATATAGAAATAAATGAAAATGATATTTATAATAAACAAGAAGAAATTGTTGATAAATTAGCACAATTCAAAATTAATGTAAATATGACTGGATACAGAGTTTGACCAACAGTTATTCAATTTAGATTAAGACCAGAAGAATGAGTAAAACTCAATAAAATTGAAAATCTCAAAAAAGATCTAACTTTAGCGCTTCATGCGAAATCGATTCGTATTCAAGCCCCAATTCCTGGAGAATGAGTGGTTTGAATTGAAGTTCCAAATGAAAATAGACAAGCAGTTGGACTTAAAGAAGTTCTTGCCAGTAATATTTATAATAATTCAAAACTTGATATTCCAATAGCAGTTGGGAAAGATGTAAATGGAGATGTGATTGTTTGAGATTTAACGAAAATGCCACATTTACTTGTAGCTTGACAAACAGCTTCTTGAAAATCAGTAGGAATGAATGGTTTTATTATTTCAATGTTGTATAAATTTTCTCCGAGTGATTTAAAGATGATTCTTATTGATCCAAAAATGGTAGAACTTTCTATTTATAATGGAATTCCTCATTTATTAACACCAGTTATTACCAATCCTGATAAAGCGCTGAATGCTTTAAAATGGGCTGTTGCTGAAATGCTCAGAAGATATGATTTAGCAAAAGCTGTAAATGCAAGAAACTTAAAAGAATATAATGCGAAAGTTTCAAAAGAAGAAAAATTACCATATATTGTTGTAATTGTTGATGAACTTGCTGACTTAATGATGAGTGGAAATAAAAAAGAAGTAGAAACTTCAATTGCTCGTATTGCACAAATGGCAAGAGCTGTTTGAATGCATTTAATTGTTGCAACACAAAGACCTTCTGTTGATGTAATTACAGGGCTTATTAAAGCAAATATTCCCTCAAGAATTGCTTTTACTGTTGCGTCTCAAATAGATTCAAGAACCGTAATTGATAGAGCTTGAGCTGAAGATTTACTTTGAAGATGAGATATGCTTTATGCTCCAACTTGAGTTTTAGAACCTCAAAGAGTGCAATGAGTGTTGGTTGAAACTCGTGAAGTAGAAAATATTGTAAATCAACTTAAACTTACTGTTGACCCAAATATGATTGATAATCTTTATGATGATTCTATCGTAAATGGAAAATCAAATGTTGCAGGAAGTATTTTAGAGAATTATAATGGAGATCAAGAAGAAGAACCAGAACTTATTGAAAAAGCAATTGCGATTGTAAGAGAATCAAAAAAATGATCAACTTCACTTATTCAAAGAAAATTATGACTTGGGTATGCAAGAGCTGCAAAAGTGCTTGATATTTTAGAGGAATTATGAGTAGTTGGTCCAGCAAATGGAAGTAAACCAAGGGAAGTATATGACTAAAAAGAAATAAATATGAAATATTTCATATTTATTTCTTTAATTTATCCTTAAATACTCTTATGCAAGAACAAATAATACAATTTTTTAAAGATATTCCGATTCCAGATTATGTGATTATTCTTGTATCATTATGATTTTTTGTGATGTTTATTTTTACAGGAATAGAAAAAATATACAAAGCTTATTTATGAGTTATTTTAGGACTTTTTATTTTTACAACTGTAAATTTAACTCTCAATTCTCTTAATAGTAGTGATGTGTGAGTAAATGGACTGAGAGATTTTTTCTTTAATCATAAAGAAGGGATTTGATTTTGGAGTGTATTTTTTATTCCAATTTTAGGAATTTTACTTCCTTTAAATAAAAATATTTGATTTAGAGTTTCAAAAAATAAATGACTGAATTATTTAGTAATATTTTTATTTTGAATATTTTTTTTCACTTTTATTGTCAGTATATTTTTATCTATAATAAATAATAAATTTTTATTTACTATGGATAATGAAATTATTACAGAAGTAAGCGAAAGTTCTTTTATCAAATTTTTATATGGATATTTTTCACCATCACATATATTTAATTTTTTACTGAAGTATGATTATGTAATTAATTTATGTGTAATTATATTTATTTTTTACAAAATGACTATTTGATGAATTGTTGATTTTCTTTTTGCTAAACTTTTCCAAGCACTTGCAAAAATGTTTGAAAAAAAAGCAAAAGAGGAGTGATGATGAGAAGAAGCAAAGTAAAACTAAAACCTCAAAATAAATTATTTTGAGGTTTTATAATTGAGAAAAATTTGAATTATTTTTTTTCTCAATATAATAGTTTAGATTTTAAAAATATTTGACACCTATGTATTATAACTTAGTTTTGTTTCAGATTGAAGTAATTATATTTTTCGTCTCAATATTATATATATTGTACTTTTTATGGTGAAAGATATTTTGAATATTTGTTTCAGTAAGAAAAATACTTTGACTTGGAAAGGGAAGAAGTGATAAACCAGTTACAAAAGTTCAAATTTCAGAAGATAGAAATCTTCATGCAACTACATATGTAGCACAAAAATATCAAATATCAGTAGAAGACAGAAATAAAGTTTCAGAACTTCTTAAAAAAATCAAAATCAATATCTCAAAATGAGAATATGATTTAGCTAAAAATCTTATAGTTGAATGACTTACAATTGATAAATTTAACATAGAACTTAACTTAGAACTTGCTTGAATTTATATTTTAGAAAAAGAATACCATAAAGCAGAATATATTTATAAAGATTTACTTTTAGTACACGAATGAGATTTTGAAGTATTAAAAAAACTAGCATATGTACTTACTATGCAAGAAAAATATGATTTAGCTATCGAAATGTATAAAAAAGCATGAGAAATTAAATCAGATGATCATGAAGTGATTAATATGTTAGCGCACTTATATTATTATAAATGAATGTATGTTGATGCTATTTCTTATCTCAAATTTTATCTAAAAGATTATCCAAGAGATGCAGAAAATATTATTTTACTTTGAGCAAGTTATAGAAATATTGGGAAAATACTTGATGCAATTAACACATATAAAAGAGTGTTAGAAATAGACCCTTATAATACTGAAGTAAAAAAAGAAATCGCAGAACTTGAAGCTTTAGAATATACCTCAGCTGAATAAAACTTTTTAACATTTTTTATTAACAAATTTTAAACTAAAAATTTAAAATTTGTTTTTATTTTACTGAAAAATACATATAAATATTACAATAATTTTTAATTTGAAAAGGTATGCTAAAAATTCCTCCACATAGTTTAGAAGCAGAACAATCTGTTTTATGAAGTTTACTTATTGATAAAGATTGATTCTTAGTAATTTCTGATTTACTATCAAAGGAGGATTTTTATGATGATAGAAATATGAAAGTATATGAAACAATGCTTGAACTTTATACCAAAAATAAACCTATCGATATCATTACTGTAAAAGAAAGACTTGATGATAAAAAACTGCTTGATGAAATTGGATGAATTAGTTATATTATTGAATTGACAGAAATTGTTCCAACAAGTTCAAATATTTTTGAATATGCTTCTATTGTAAAAAATAAATCCGTAAATAGAAAGCTTATTAAAGCCGGAAATGAAATTATTTTAAACGGATATGATGAAGAAAAAAATATTAATGAATTACTTGAAAAATCAGAAAAATCACTTTTTTGAGTTACACAAGTATTTATAAAAAATAAGTTGGTTCATATTTCAGATATTTTAGATTCAAGATTTGAAGAATTTGCAGAAATTCATGAAAATCCAGATAGTGTAAAAGACCATAGACTGTATACTGGATTTAAATCTCTTGATAATACTCTTGGATGACTCAAAGGTTGAGATATGGTAATTTTAGCAGCTCGTCCTTCTATGTGAAAAACTGCTTTTTCGCTTAATTTAGCGCAAAATATAGGTATAAATTGAAAAAATGTTGCTATATTTTCTCTGGAAATGAGTAAAGAACAACTTACTGATCGTATGATTGCTTCAAGTATTTGAATTAATAGTTGGAAATTAGCAAAAGGGGAGCTAGAGGATGAAGAATTTGCAAAACTTGGAGAAGCTATGGAAAAACTTTCACAAGCAAATATTTATATTGACGATAGTGCTTGATGAAATTTACTTGATTTAAAATCAAAATCAAGAAGACTGAAAATGGAAGCTGGACTTGATTTGATAGTTATTGACTACTTACAACTTATGAGTAATGGAAATACTTTAAATAGAGTTCAAGAAATATCTGAAATATCAAGATGAATAAAATCTCTTGCAAGAGAATTAAATGTTCCTATAATAGCATTAAGTCAATTATCTCGTGCTGTTGAATCAAGAACGGATAAAAAACCAATTTTATCAGATTTAAGAGAATCAGGTTCTATTGAACAAGATGCTGATATTGTAATGATGCTATATAGAGAAGAATATTATGATGAATTTACTGATAGAAAATGAGTAACAGATGTTGCAGTAAGAAAAAATAGAAATGGACCAGTTTGAACTATTGAATTAATGTTTGATAGAACAAACCAAAGATTTCTTGAAATGGAAACTAGTTTAAGAGAAGATGATTAATTATGAAAAATAAGTATAAAAGGGAATCACAACACTACATAAAAAGAATATTCAAAGATATTTCACATTCACATATGTATAGATATTTTTTATCAATGCACTATATTTTTAGAATTTCTATTGGAATAGTATTTATATGATACGGAATATTTTCCTTTTTTATACCAATTTTTCCAGGATCTTTTATTGCTGTTATTTTTGGATGTTTAATTATTTCTGGAAAAGTAAATCAAGTACAATCAAAATTTTTATATCTTATTAATTATTTTAGAATAAAATTTTTCTTTTTAAAAATATATGAAAAATATAAGGTGTTTAAAATTTTAATACATAAAAAAAATAGTAAATAATTACTATTTTTTTTATTATAGGGAATAAAACAGAAAAATAAAACACATTACATAATGTATGTTATGTAATGTGTTTTATAGATTTTAAACTATTTGATTATTAAGCTATTTTCTAACCCTTTATTTTTATTGTTCAAATTTTTTATATTGTTTTAAAATTTCATTTTTAAAATCATCTCATTTTGCTTCAAAATTTTTCCATAAACTATAACTTGGACTTGCTGTTGAAAGTAAGCAAACTTTTCAAGAAGAAGTGTTTTTAAAGGCAAATGTTATAGCTTCAGACATTGAACGAGTTTCTAATATAGTATATTTCCCTTTCTTAAGCCATTTTTTTATATTTTCACCACTTTCTGGAAATAAAACTATATGTTTAATATTTGATTGTTCAATAAAATTAACTAGAT
This sequence comes from Patescibacteria group bacterium, assembly GCA_034675265.1. GTDB lineage: Bacteria > Patescibacteriota > Gracilibacteria > BD1-5 > UBA6164 > UBA7396. The sequence goes on along the minus strand of JAUCDK010000010.1, from coordinate 4,880 downwards.
TTTCAAAATGATATCATCTATCTGTTCCACCTAGAAATATAGTTTCTACATCATTTGAAAAACTTTTTATAGCTTCAATAGTGCTTTCAGGAGTTGTTGAAATTGCATCATCAATAAATGTAATTCAAACAAATGTTCAAATATTTTGCAGTCTATGTGGAAGTCATGAAAAATTATTAATTGTTTTTGAAAATATATGATATGGAACTCAAATAATATCACAAACTCATAAAACTCAAGCAAAATTATCTAAATTATGATTTCCAGGAATTTTAGGATTGATTTGTTCATTGATATTTTTATTGTTTACAAAAAAGAAATTTTCTCTATGGCTATAATAAGCCATTTCTCAACCAAAACTTAAAATTTTGCGATTTAAGAGGTTTTTTTGTAATTTTTGATATAAGTGAAGTCAGATTAAAATATTATCGGCATTTTTTAGCACATTTTTCTTAGCATTTGAGTAATTTTCAAAATTTAAATGCCAATCGAGATGATCTTCATAAATATTTCCTAAAATAGAAATATAGCTGTGATGATTTTCTAATTCTTCCAACATATAACTAGAAAGTTCATACACAATAAAATCATAACTGGTATCTTTCAAATCAATTTCATCTAAAACTGGATTTCAAATATTTCCAACAATTTTTACATTATATCAAGCATTTTTTAAAAGTTCATAGACAAGTGTTGTTGTTGTTGATTTTCATTTTGTTTGAGTTATGGAAATAATTTTTCCACTATAGAATTCATAAAAAAGTTTTGTTTGAGTAAGAATTTTATCTTTATATGGTAAAAGTCAGTTTGTGTATGGACTTACACCAGGTGATTTAAAAATATAATCATACTGATCTAAATTGTCTAAATAATTTTCTCAAACATTCATTTTTCCATTAAAGTTTTCAATTTTGAGATCTATATTTTTGTCTAAAATAGTTATACTTCCGTCTAAAATGCCATTTTTTTGTAAAAATCTTAGAGTTGAAGCTCCTTCTTTTCCATATCATAATATGGCAATATTTTTATGAATAAGGTTGATTTTCATGTATTTTTAAATTATTTTTATAAATTAATCTTATTATACTATTTTTACAAAAAAAAGAAAGGGCTTTAATTCCCTTTTTTATCTAAAAAATATTTGTTAGTAATATAATAAATGATAGAAATAATAATTATGATAATTATAGTTCCAATAACTGCTTCTTTTGAGTATTCTGAAATAAGGTCTTTATTTTCTCATGCAATATATCATATAGTAAGAAGTATGATATTCCATATTCATGCTCAGATTCAAGTAAATACGATAAATTTTAAGAAATTCATTTTAAAAACTCAAGCTGGAATACTGATAAGTTGTCTTACGGCTGGGATAAATCTTCCATTAAATGTGGTGATACTTCCATGTTTTTCAAAAAAAATTTCAGCCTTATCATAGTGAGTTGCATTCAAAAGAATATATTTTCCATATTTATGAATTAATGCTCTGATAACAGGTCAACCAAGTTTTTTTCATAAAAAATAATTTATAACTGATCCTGTGATAGCTCATAAAGTTCCTGCTAAAAATGCAAGATATATATTCATTTGTCATAAACTCGATAAATATCAAGCAGGAATCATAGCAATTTCAGAAGGAAACGGAATAAAACTAGATTCTACAGTCATCATAATAAAAATTCCTGTATATCCCCAATCTCCTACTTTTTCAACTATAAAAGTTGCAATTTCTCAGAACATAATTTTTTATTTAAAATGTAAGTGAAATCATTATATAAATTTTTTTCAAAAGTCTAATTTTATAAAACAAATAAATAAAAAAGAACTTTTAAAAGTTCTTTTTTATTATGCGAAATATGCATCAAATTCTTCTTTATTAATTTCTTCTTTTGTAAGTAAATCTTCAGAAATTTTAATATGTAAATCTTTATTTTTTGTAATAAGTTCACGAGCTGTATTATAAGCATTTCAAAGAATTTCTTTTACTTTTTTATCTATGAGATTTTGCGTATTATCAGAAAATGGTTTTGCTGCTCATTCTGCTCAAAGATGATTTCCATTTACAGAATCATTTGCAAAATTTTCAGCTCAAATTTCTTCATCCATACCAAATCTTGTAACCATATCACGAGCAATTTTTGTAGCTCTTTCAATATCATTTGATGCTCAAGTAGTAATATTATCTTTTCAGAAAAATATTTCTTCAGCTACTCTTCCTCAGTATAGAGTTGCAAGTTCATCTAAATATTTTGCTTTTGAAACTAAAAGTCTATCTCTTTCAGGTAAAAACCAAGTTACTCAAAGTGCTCATCCTCTTGAAATAATAGAAACTTTATGAACTGGATCTGTATGTGGAAGTAATTTTCCAACTAATGCATGTCCAACTTCATGGTAAGCAGTAATTTTTTTCTCTTCATCATTCATAACTTGAGATTTTTTTGTAAGTCCCATTACTATTTTTTCAAATGCTTCAGTAATAATTTCATTTGTAATTTCTTTTAGATTTTTTCTTGCAGTTATAATTGCAGCTTCATTGATAAGATTTCCTAAATCAGCTCCACTAAATCATACTGTTTGAGATGCAAGAGATTTATAATTTACATCTTTTGCAAGAGGTTTATTTTTTGAATGAACGAGTAATATTTTTTCTCTATCCTCTAAATTTGGTAGATTAATAGTTACTTTTCTATCAAATCTTCCTGGTCTTAAAAGTGCTTTATCAAGAACATCAGCTCTGTTTGTTGCAGCCATAATTATTACATTTGTATCTTGGTCAAAACCATCCATTTCTGTAAGAATTTGGTTTAAGGTTTGTTCTCTTTCATCATGTCATCCTCAAAGTCCAGGTCCTCTTTTTTTACCAATAGCATCAATTTCATCAATAAAGATAATACTTGGAGCTATTTTTTTTGCTTGTTCAAATAAATCTCTTACTCTTGAAGCTCAAACTCATACAAACATTTCTACGAATTCTGAACCTGAAATACTTAAAAATGGAACGTTACTTTCCCCTGCTACAGCTCTTGCTATAAGAGTTTTTCAAGTACCTGGAGGTCATACAAGTAATACTCATTTTGGTATTTTTGCACCAATATCTTTATATTTTTTTGGATTTTTTAGGAAATCAACTATTTCCATAAGTTCTACTTTTTCTTCTTCAGCTCAAGCTACATCAGTAAATAAGACTTTATCCTTATCTTTGTCATAAATTCTCGCTCTTGATTTCCCAAAACTCATAGCATTATTTGCCATTCATCACATTCTTCAAATAATAAGAAATGCAATAAGTATAAAAAGTATGAAAAGTATAATTGTTGGAAGCATTTCAGCCCAAAATTTTTGACTTGTTAAATCTTTTACTTCTACTTTTGTTTGGATTGTTTCTCCAGAACCAGTAGTTTCTAATAATCATAAATCTTTTAATGAATCATTTGGAGGAAGAATTACTTTATTTCTTGCTATTTTTTCTACTCAAGATTCAATAACTTTTCCACTCAGAGTTGCAACTGCTTTGTTTCCATCGATTAAAATATCACTATAAACTCAGGCATTATAAGAATGTATGAATGTATTTAATGAAATATCTTCATCAATATAAAATTGTCATTTATATAGATTTGGAGCTAAAAAAGCAATTAATAATGAAATAATTACAATCCAAACCAGTGCTTTTGTTCCAGAATTTTTTGGTGGAGTTACTTTGAGGTTTACAAATTTATCTTTTTTATTATTTTTTTCCTTTTTGTTCGACATTGTGTTTCTCTAAAATATAAAATATGCTTGCTGATTTTAATGATAGAAGCTGAATTTGCAAGTTTATTTTTGAACAAAAAAAAGGAAGAAAATACTTCCTTTGTCTTGCAATTAAATCATGAGTAACAATTCTTCTTTCTCTTCAGTAGTGAAATATGCAATATATCTGAGAAAATTATCTTTTTCTTCTTGTGATAATATTTCAGAATATATTATTTTTTGTTTAACTCACGGTTCTATAATTATTTTATTTTTTCACATCTTTTATAAATTAAAAATAAATATGAAAAAATAATTAAAAAGTTGTAAACTTATTATAATATATTATTTTAAAAAAGTCCAAAAAATAATACTATTTTTTATGAAAATATTTGATTTTATGAAAAAAATCTTATAATGAAGCCACTTTTTAAGGACCTAGCTTAACTAGAAGAGTGACTGGTTTCCGAAGCCAGTAGGCATAGGTGCAATTCCTATGGTCCTTGCCATATACAAAAAGTTTCATAGACCTAAGTGCTAGAGTAAGCCAAACTTGAGCACTTTTTTTGATGAAAATTTTTAAATATTTTTATAATATTTCTTCTTAAGTTTTCTCTTTGGTATCTGATAAAAGCAGGTGTAAGACCTATAGTCTCTATTAGTCAGGACATTGTGAAACTTTTTCGTTAAGACCTAAGTTACAAAAATAGAAAAAATTGTTAAATAATCTTATAATCTCAATATTTTAAATAAATATCTGTAAAAAATTCTATAATCTTGATAAACAAGATTATTTTTTGTTTAAATTGCTTTGGTTTGATTATAAACTTTTTTACTTAGTTTATATCTAAAAGTAAATAAAAACCTATTAAATCTTTAAAGAATTATATATTATTAAGAGATTTAAATTTCATAGAAATAATTTTTTATATTTTCATCATTTTCAATAAGTAAATTTAATACATGAATTGAAGATTTTATTAATTCGTTATTTCTAGATAACTCTTCAACTGGCTCATCTGAATATTTACCTCAATGAAATAAATTATTTCTAATAGTTCTTAAATTATAATTTATTTTTTCTATAATACTATTATGTAAATTTATATTATAATTTTATGTTTATAGAAAAAGTTAAAAAAGATAGA
>JAUCDK010000009.1:0-39537 GCA_034675265.1 Patescibacteria group bacterium | reverse complement strand
GATGAACTAGAAAAAGAAATTTGAAAAAATAATATTATTGATGAAATAAAAGATATTATAAATGAAAATGAAAATTCTACTCAAATAAAAGATAAATTGGATGAACTAGAAAAAGAAATTTGAAAAAATAATATTATTGATGAAATAAAAGATACCATTGAAAATACTTCTCAACAAATAACAGACCTATCAACTGTAGATACTGATGGAGATGGTGTTATGGATAATGTTGATAAATGTCCAACTATTCCATGAAGTAAAGATAATTCTTGATGTCCAGTTCTTGATCAAGTTTGTCTTCCAAATAGTGAAATAGATATGTGTTGAACATGATTTTCATGTAACGCAAAATGATATTGTGAAGCAAAAAAAGAAACCAATCTCAGTTCGGCATGTATTTTGCCAACAAGTTGATCTTCAATTTTTTGAAATGTAGCATGTAATAGCTGTCCATGTGCATATCAATTTGATTTTATTGCGACTTTAAGAAAGTGTGATGTAATCATTCCAGCAATTGTTTCTCCAGATGGAACGAAAATGTATGGAAAATGAAATGCTTATGAAATACCTTATGATTATAAATAAAAAAGAGTGAAAAAATCACTCTTTTTTATTTTTATTATTCTTTTAGAGATATTTCCCAAATCTTTTTTTGACTTTCATAATAAAATATTGGAATAGCAATTAAAGTCAAAATAGCGGAAGTTGAAAGTCACCAAACAATTGACCGAGCAAGTCATGACCAGACTGGGTCGGAAGTGATTTTTATAGCTCAAAAAATAGCAGCAATACTGGTAAGCATAATTGGCATAAATCTAATATATCAAGCATTTATAATTGCTTTTTCAATAGTCCATCATTTTTTCTTTAAAATTTCAATATAATCTATAAGTAATATTGCATTTCAAACTACTATTCAAGCAAGAGATATGACTCCAATCATTCCAGTAGCATTAAAATACTCATTTTTTATTAAATATAGGAGTGAAAATCAAGGAAAAATTCCAAAAAATCCAAGTAAAAATGGCAGCATAATAATTCCAGCAACCGCAAAACTTCTAAATTGTCAGACAATTAAAAAATATATTGTAAATATTGCAATAATCATCGCAGTTCATAAATCATGAAATGTATCCATAGTAAGTTTCCATTCTCCATCCCATTCTAATTTATATATTTTTCCATCATCTTTGTTTTTATATTGAATATCATACAATGACGAATCAATTACTTGATATTTTTCTCCTAAAAAATTATTCGATTTAAAAATAGACATTAGTTTTATAATCGGATATATAACTGAATTATCTCACATTTCTGCATAAATAAAATTTGTTTTTTCTCTCGTATCAGTATTTATTTCTGGACTCACAAATTCATAATTTATTTTTGCTAGACTTGAAAGAGGTATTTTGATTCCATTTTTATTGGTGAAACTTATTTTATCTAGTAAATCAAGGCTTTCAGATTGGTCATTTTGAACTCCTAATATTATATGTGTGGCTTCTTGTGCATCAGAATTTTTGATAATGCTTATTGGAGTTGTATTTTTTGCTATTGCAAGTGAATATGCTACTTGCTCAATATCAAGTCCTGCACGAGAAATAGAATCATGATCAAGTTCAAGATTTATTTTTCTATATGTAGTAGCAAGAGAATTTCCAATATCAACTAATTTTTCTCAATATTCAAGTTTTTTTACCTCATTGTATATTTTTTGAGTAAAAAAATCTAGATTTTTACCATCATCTCATCATTTTACTTTTATCATAAAAGTTGCTCTTACAGGAGGTCCTGGAGGATCTTCTAAGAGTCTTATTTTTATATCAGGATATTTTTCTAATAGATAATCATATAAAAAAGGACGAATTTGAAATGTATAATATTCTGATTTTAATCTATTTTTATCTTGGTGTGTAGATATGAGATTTATTCTTGAGGAAATTTGATATTCTTCGGTTCTGTCAAGTCATCAACGAAATAAGTTTGCAAAATCTCATATAAAAGGAATTCCTATTGATGAAGTTACAGATTCAACAATATTAAGATTTTTAGGAATATTGATGTTTTGTAAAAAAAAATTTTGAATATCATTTTCTATGGTAAACATTTTTTCTACACTGGTTCATCTTGGGGCATCAATCCAAAGATATATTTGATCTTTGTTTGATTTTGGTAACATACGAGCTTTAAAAATTCACAGGGAAATAGGCATTATAATGACAAGAATTAATGAAATCCAAAAAGTGATTTTAAAAATTTTTCTATTTCTTTTTGCATTTTTATCATCACGAATAAATATATTCATTAATTGTAAATATATATTTCTAAAATCATATTTTGATTTTCTTTTTAATATTTTTATTTCTTTCTCTTTGAATTGAATATCTTTAGTTGTGATATATGATACCCATGGATTGATAGAAAACGCAACTATAATAGAAAAAAGTAGTGCTATAATTGCAAATTTTGGTATTGGTCACATATATTCTCCCATCATTCCTGTTACAGCAAACATTCAGGCAAAAGAGAGTATTTTTGTTATAGTTGAGAGTATTACTCATGGTCATACTTCTTGAACAGCTTCTAAAATAGCTATTTTTTTACTTTTTCCCGTCGTTATTCTTTCTTCTAAATGTCTATGGATATTTTCTACAACAACAATTGAGTCATCAACCAACATTCAAATAACAAGTATTAATGCAAAAAGTGAAATTCTGTTAATATCATATCATGCTATGAGAGCATATAAAAATACTCATCAAAGTATCAACGGAATAGAAGTTGCTGTATTGAGTGCATTTTTCCATCAAAGAAATAAAACTAAAATAAATACTACAATAATTATTGAAAGAATTAAATCTGTTATTAAATGTCAAGTTGCTATTTGAGCCTCATATCATTCATCTTGAATAGAAGTAATTTTTATATCGGAAGGAATATTTTTTTTAATTTCTTCCATTTTGGATTTTATATCATTGGTAACAAATACTCAATTACTTCCAATTTGTTTTCCGATTCATAAAAGTACAGCATTACTTCATAAAAGATCTTTATCAGAATAATTTACATATGATGAAAGTCTCTTTTCTCAGTGGGAAAAAGTTGCTACATCTCATAAATATACGATATTTCCATCATTATTTGAAATAATGAGCTTTTTAAGTTCATCAATATGGTTTATTTTTCCAGAAGTTTCTAAAAATACTCTTTCTCAATTTTTTAGATGAAAATTTCCATTTGGGAGACTAAAATTATTTTTTTGTAAAACCTGATATATTTCCATAATATCAGTATGGAAACTTTCTATTTTCCCAATATCAAGTAGTACGACAATATTGTTTTTTATTCCTCCTACCATATCAAGAGTTGTAATATTTTTTACAAGCTTTAGTTCATTTTTTATATATTGAGCAATTTGGCGAATATATATTTGTTGTTCTTGAGATGAAAGATTTGTATCGCCTGTATAAGAAATTGCATATGTAATTTGGGGAAGTTCATCTGGAGTAATTGCTTGGATGATAGGTGTTTCAACTCAAAGAGGTTTAAGATACATATTTTGGTTTAATTTTTGGGTTAGGCGAATTTTTGCATTTTCACTATTTTCTCAAACATTAAATTTTACCATTACTCAAACGTAATTATCTCAAGATACACTAAAAACTTCATCTATTCCTTCTATTTCCATAATTTTATTTTCTAATTCATTGGTAATGAGTCTTTTATTTTCATCAGAACTCATACTCGGAGATTTGATAAAAATATGGAAAGCAGGAGCGATAATAGTTGGATTATATTGTTTTGGAATGATTATATAACTTCCAATTCAAGATAGAAGAGTTACTAAAATTATAACAATAGTCAGTTTGGAATTATTTATAAAAAATTCAGCAAATTTTGCAAACATAGGAATTCATTAAGTATTAGAGAGTATTATTTGTTATGTATAGTTAATTTTTCTCCATCAAATATATTTTCTTTTCCATCAGTGATAATAATTTGCCCAATAGAAAGTCATTCTATTTCTGAAAAAGAATCATTTTGTTGTATTATTTTTATGTGAGTGAGTTTTGCGACTCCATTTTCTAAAATAAATACCTGAGGAAGCATATATTTTGATATAATAGCATTATTTGGAATGATTATTGAATGCTTATTTTCTTGAGTGATATTGAAAAAAACTTTTGAATAACTTCCTATTTTTATATTTTTATTTTGGGGAAGTTTTATTTCGGTAGTTGTTTTTTTAGTAATAGTATCTTTGCTTGGAAAAATATTTGAAATATTTCCAGAAATAAGATTTGATATTCAGTCAATTTCTACTTTTACTTCATCTCAAATATGAATTGATTGGAGAATATTATCAGGTACTCATACATTTATTTTTATATTTGTATCGTTAGAAATTATTAATATTGGAGTTCCTGCTGAAATAATATTTCCAACTTCTGCAAGTTTTTTTGTGACTATACCATCAATGAGAGATGTAACTTTTCCATTTTCTATCATAACTTCTGCATTATTTTTTCCAGACTTTACTTGTCATATTTGAGTATCAATTTCTGCTAGTGAAGCTTGTTTTTGTTTTTTTAGTGACTCCAATCATGCTTTTGCTTCTTGGAGTGTATTTTCAGAAATATTTAATTGTTTTTTTGCAATTTCATTTTTTGTGTTTACATCAGTTATTTGAGCATTTCCAGTTGAAGATATTTGAATTTTAGAATTTTCTAATGTTTCTTTTTGCTTTTTTGCTAATTCAACTTGTTTTTCAAGGAGATCAAGAGAAGATTTTTTTTCTTTTTCAAAATTCTTTATAGCATCAAGACTTCCTTTAATTCATAAAAAATAATTTCCTGAAACAGAGAGGATAACAGCTTCATTTTGACTTTGAAGTTCAGAAATTTTCGATTTATATTCTTGAATAATATTTTGAGAAAGGTAGGGATTTTCTACTGTGTTTTCAAGTACAATATATGCATTTTTAAGAAGTTGTCTGATATCGTTTCAAAAAAAAGAATTATATTTTTCTAATCTTTCTTTAATTGTTTCTTTTTCCTCTCAAGAAAGTTTTTTTATTTCTCAAAAAGTAAGAATAAAATTTTCTAACTCTTGTTTGAATTGATTTTTTCCTGTTGAATTTCGAGCTCACAAATATATTTCAAAATTTTCATTTTTGTATTTATTTGCTTGGGTAACTCAAAAAATACTATCGAGAAAATCTATAATATTGCTTGCTAAAATATTTGCATTTGTGATAGAACTTTTTGAATTTGAATAGATTTCATTTTCTTTTTGTATAAGAAGATTATTTGTATTTTCAAGTTGTAAAAGAGCATTTTCAATATTTGTTTGTGCTGTTTGAATTTGACTATCTATTGTTTTTAATTGATTTTGATTAATATTTTTTGTATCATTTACGCCAGTTTCATTTCCTTTTGAACCAATTACTGCAATTTCTATACCAATTTGAGCTTGTTTTATTTTTTCTTCCATAACAAGGATTTGGCTATCAAACATTTGACTGGTAGAATTTTTGAGTATTTCTAAGTTTTTTATAATTTCATTACTTGATGTATATCAGGTTTTTGCTTCTGTTCCATCAAGAGTTGCAATAATTTCACCAGATTGTACAAAATCTCAAACATTTTTTGTAATAGAGATGATTTTTCATCCAATTTTTGGTGCTAATTCAATACTATGAACACTATCTGTATATCCAATATAACTTTCATTATTCATAATATTTCCACTTTGTACTTGGGCAGTTTGATAATATTTTTCTGGAGTTTCAATATTTTCATTACTGCAAGAAATTATAAAGAAGCTAGAAAAAATGATAGGGAGGAGTATTTTTTTCATAACTATTGATTAAAAAATAAACTTTCAAATTCTTGTAAAATTTGTTTTTCATTGATTTCACAACGAATATAAGAAGATTTTTTCTTTCCAATTTGTTGAATGAGAGCAAAAAATAAAAATGTTTTTTCACGACTAAAATTGGCTTTTGAATGCATTGCATCAAAAATAGTTTCAAAAATAATTTTTTGTTTTTCTTGAATAATTCATGAAATATCATCATTTTCTTCATATCCATTTTGATTAATGATAGAAAAAATATTTTTATTTTTTTCTGGAAAATAAATAAAATTTTTCAAAAGTTCTTGAAAATTATTTTCGTTCCATTTTTTTATAGTTTTTTGTACAAATAGTAGATAAGTATTAAAACTACTTTCTAATACTTGGGTAATTAAATCTTCTTTTGAAGGGAAATGATAGTAAAGAGAGGCTTTTTTCATACCAAGTTCATCAGCTATATTTTGCATAGAAACTTCTTTAAAGCTCTTTGCAAAAAAAAGTTCCTCTATTTTTTTTATTATTTCATCTCTTGTCATAGCAAAAAATTATTAAATTAAACTACCAAACGGTAGGTAAATTATAGTTGGAATTTTTTTTTGTCAAATAAAAATATTTTGTAATTATAAATATATTTGACAAATATAAAAAAATAATTATAAGTTCTTTGCCTTTTTGGCAATGTCTTTTTTTCGAAATATTCAAAAGGATTGGAGAAACAATATGGCTGCTCAAAAAAGCAATAAGCAGAAGCGTCGTGAAATTCTGGCAGCACGGGGAAATTTGCCTCCGCATCTGGTCAGGAAGGCGAAACAGAAAGCGTAATTTACTACTTTCTGATGACTTCTGAATAGAGTAGCTGACTGCTACAAAACCAAAAGGCACCTTACAGGTGCCTTTTTTCTATTTCTCATTATACTATATTACAAAATTTTTGACAAAAGAAAGAAAATAAATACTATATAAAATATAGTAAAATTAATTAATAAAAATATGAATAAATATCCAGCTTTCTTTTTTGGACATGGAAGTCCAATGAATGCTATTTTGGATACTGAATTTTCTAGAGAATGGAAAAAAATATGAAAAAATTTAGAAAAACCAAAAGCAATTATTGCTATTTCAGCTCATTTTGAAACTCAAAAAACTCAACTTACAGCTATGCAAAATCCACATACTATTTATGATTTTTCTTGATTTCCAGATGAATTATACAATGTAAAATATGAAATGAAGGGAAGTGAAGAAATAGCACAAAAAATTATTACTGATTTGAAAGGATATAATATTTTCCCAAATTATTCTTGGTGAATAGATCATGGAATTTGGAGTATTTTAAAATTTCTTTTTCCTGATATTTGAGATATTCCAGTATTGGAACTCAGTCTTGATATTACAAAATCACCAAAAGAACATTTTGAATTTGCTCAAAAATTATCTTATTTAAGAGATGAATGATATTTCATTCTCGGAAGTGGAAATATTGTACATAATCTTTATAAAATCGATTTGTATAATGAAAATGCATCATTTGATTGGGCAAAAGAAGTAAATGAAAATGTAAAAAATATGCTTTTATCAGGAGATATTGAGTCATTAATCAATTTTAGAAAATTATGACCAAAATTTGATATGGCAATTCCAACTCGTGAACATTTTTTACCATTATTATATATTTATGCTCTCAAATCTGGGGATGAAAAAATAGAGTTTTTTAATGATAAAATAGTGAGTGGAAGTCTTTCTATGACTTCATTTAAAATTTCATAATTATATTTTTTTTGCATTTTTAGTAAAAAATATAAGATAGAAGAGTTATATATAAAATATTCCCATGAAAAATGAAACAAATTTTCTCAATCTTTTTTTAGTATTAGTTTTTATTGTACTTTTATTTTATATATTAAAAGTTTGAGCAGATCTTATTATCCCTTTTATAATTGCATTATTATTTTCATTTGCAATTATTGGATTGTCAGATTTTTATAAAAATATTTGAATTTGAAAATATAAAATTCCTGCTTTTTTTGCAATGATTTTATCACTTTGAACCTATGTATTTATTTTTTGGCTTCTTGGAAAAATGATAAATACCAATATTCAGGATGTTATAAAGTTGTTGCCAATATATCAAGAAAGAGTGAGTTCTTTGTATATGAGTTTATTGCATTATTTTAATATTCCATCAAGTGTTGATGCATATAGTTTGTTTCAAAAAATAGATATAAGTTCTTTGTTTACTTCTTTGATTTCAAGTATTACGGGAATATTTTCAAAAGCAGGAATTATTTTGTTTTATGTATTATTTATTTTATTAGAATATAGGTTTTTTTGAGAAAAAATTCAACTTATGTTTCAAGATGGAAATAAAAGAGAAAATGCATTTCAAACATTAGAAAAAATAAAATCTGATGTAAAATCATATTTTCTCATAAAAGCAATGGTAAGTGTAGTAACTTGATTTTTAAGTTATTTAGTGATGATTATTTTTGGTCTTGATTTTGCACTTTTTTGGGCGATGTCAATTTGCTTACTGAATTTCATTCCAAATGTTTGATCAGTAATTGCTGTATCACTTCCTGTTATACTTTCATTGATTCAATATGATAGTTTGTATCCATTTTTATTTATTTTTTCAGGACTTATCGGAATTCAAATTTTGATGTCAAATATTATTGAACCAAGATTTATGGGAAATAAACTCAATTTAAGTCCTCTTGTAATTGTAATTTCCTTATGATTTTGGGGAATTATGTGGTGAATAGTTGGAATGCTTTTATCGGTTCCTTTGATGGTTATTATGAATATTATTTTTTCAAAGTTTGAGGCAACTCGTCCAGTAGCTATTTTACTATCAGAAAAATGAGAGCTTGATGTACATGCTTCTCGTGATGTTTCACAAAATAAAAAAGAGTTATTAGATAATGTAAAAAAGAGATTAGAAATTATAAAAAATATCAAGAATTAAAAAAGACTCCAGAGAGGAGTCTTTTTTAATATATAAAAATTATTTTCTTTTTAAGTAATCGAGTAAAAATATTTGAATGACAGCAACCACAGGAACAGCGATAATAATTCAAACAATTCCAAGTAAACTTCATCAAATCATCATTCATATAAGAACTGCAAAAGGTGAAAGTGAAAGAGTTTTTCACATTACATAAGGGACAAGTACATTATTTTCTAATTGTTGTATGGCAATATAAAGTATAACTATAATTATTACGGCTTTAAAAGATATTCCAAATGCAATAGCAAGAGCGGGAAGTAATGCCAAAATAGGTCAAACATATGGTACAAACTCCATCATTCCAGCAATTAAGGCAAGTGTAAAAATTTCATTAATGTGAACTCAAAATAGTTTTATAAAAAAGAGTCAGAAAAGAGTAATGAAAAACATACAAACTCATAGAATAAGTTGGCTTTTAAGCCAATTATAAAGAGTATTTATAATTTCTGGTTCTTTTGCTAAAATGTATCTTGAATATCTTTCAGGAAGCATTTTATAAAAAAAGCTACGAATTTGTTTTCTTTCCAAAGATATAAAAAAAGTAAAAATGAAAAGAAGTACAAAATTCATCACAACATTCGTAATAGATGAAATAATCCCAGCTCCCGAAGTAAGAAAAGTTTTTAAATTACTACTTACAAAAGCAGAAATTTGTCAAATATTATCTTTTATAGAATTCAGAATTTGAGTCAAATCAATTTGTTCCAGAAATCATTTTAAAAAATCAGGAATTTGAAAGGCATCTACTCAACTTGCATTATATGAGTTTACAATATTGTTGCTATATGTATAGGAAATATCTATTAAAATAGAGACTTGTTTTACAAAAATAGGTATAATTGAAAATGCAGTGAGTAAGAGAAATAAAATAATAATAATATAAATTAAAATCATCCCAACTCCATTTCAAATTTTCCATTTATTAAATTTATTGAGAAATGGTGCAAAAAGTACATTCAAAAAAAGTGCAAAAGCAAGAATGATAAGAATATTTCATATTTCATAGAGAAATAAGATTCAAATACAAAAAAGTACAAAAATAATCAGTTTTTTTATGAAAATTTGATATTCATTTTCTCATCAAACAGGAGTATTTTTATTCCACATATCTCTTATAGATAATTGATAAATTAACGAAAATATAATTATTTTTTTACAAATTGCAAAAAAATTGCTTTTTTAAATAAAATCTTATAATAGGAAGGATTTTTTAGATGTATTTTACTATTAATTTTATAAAAGTGTTTCCTAAAGTAACGATTATTTGAAGACCGAATGTGTGAAAGTCAAGTTTTTTTAATATGTTTGTTTGACATAAAATAGCCATTGTAGCAGATGAAGCTGGAACAACCAGAGATATTTCAGAGTATGAATATACAGATAGAGTAAATGATATTACTTATATAGTGGCTGATAGTTGAGGACTTGATTTTTCTTCTAAAACAGATGAAATTGCAACAGATATTATTGAAAGAACAAAAGAAGCTATTAAGGGAAGTGATTTACTTATTTGGCTTTTAGAATACGATAAATTTACTTCGCTTGATGATCAAATTTTAAAAATTCTCAGAGCAAAAGATATGCCACCAGTTGTTGTTGTTGCTAATAAAGCAGATAATGAAAATGCAAAAATGGAAGCTTTTTCTCTTCCAGTTGTAAATAATTTTCAAGCTTTTTATCCAGCTTCAGTAAGTCATCATAGTGGATTTGCAGAAATTAAAGAATTTATTGCAGACACTTTCAGAGAAAAATGATTTAATTTTGTTTCTGAAGAATTAGATGAATGATTTATTAAATTATCACTTGTTTGAAGACCAAATGTATGAAAATCATCTCTTATTAATTCTATTGTGTGAAAAAATAGAGTTATGGTAAAAGATATGGCTTGAACTACAAGAGATAGTATCGATACAAAATTTAAATATAATGAAAAAGATTTTGTTTTAATTGATACTGCTTGAATTAGAAGACTTTCAAAAATTGGAACGAGAAATATTGAAAATTGGTCTGTAATGAGAACAGAAAGAAGTATTACAAGATCTGATATAGTAGCTGTTGTAGTTGATGGAGTTGATGGAATTCATCAACAAGATTTATCAATTATTTCAAGAGTTTTAGAGGAAAAAAAGTGACTTATTATTGTAATTAATAAATGGGATGCTGTTTTAAATAAAGAAAATATTGACAAAGAAAAAATTATGGGAAGATATTTATGATATTTATCTGAAAAATTTGATTTTCTTCCGTGGGTTTCTGTAATTTTTACTTCAGCTGTTGAGAAAAAAAGAGTTGAGGAAATTTTAGAAACGGCAATCAATATTAATGAAGAAAGAAAAAATAAAAGAGTAAAAACTTCTATATTTAATTCTTTCATTGAACAAGCAGTTTTAAAACATCCACCAACAGGAAATAGAGTTGCACATAATCCAAAAATTTATTATGGAAGTCAAGTTGATGTAAATCCTCCAAAATTTGTAATTACTGTAAATAATCCAGAACATTTCCACTTTTCATATAAAAGATATTTGGAAAATAAAATCAGAGATAATTTCTGATTTGCTGGAACTCCAATTATTATTGAGTATAAAGGAAGAGGGAAAACAAAAGATATAACAAAATAATAAAAAAAGAAACAAATTTTGTTTCTTTTTTTATTTTATGTAAAGTTTTTTATTTTGATTGTGTTCTTCATTGGTTCTTGCATAGTAGATTTGTCCAGTTTGAGTATCATGAAGATAATACCAATACTGCGTATGTTTTGGGTTTAGACTTGCTTTTATTGATTCTATATTTGGATTATTTATAGGAGTTTTTGGCAGTCATACCATAGTTCTTGTATTATAATCGTTTTTATCAGCGATATATTTTGAAAGATTTTTTCTACATTCTTCACTGGTTAAATCATGAGCATAACAAGCTGTTATATCAGCACCAATCATCCAATTTTCTTTATATCTTTTTATTAAAATTCCTGCAACTGTTGATTTTTCATGAACATTTCTTTCTTCTTTTTCAACTATTGATGCAATAATAATAAGTTCATTGATTTCTGCAGGAGTGAGTGGAGATAAAAGAGGAGTATACACTTTTTGTTTAAAATTATCTAAAAGTATTTTTATGAAATTTTCTATGTTAAAATTATTTGTATTCACAAAATATGTATCAGGATAAAGATATCATTCTAAAGTTAATGCACTTTCTAAAAATGGATAATTTTCTTTATATTTTTCAATATTATTTCTTGCTTCAGATATAAATTCTCAAGTTTGGATCAATTTAAGATTGGTTAAATATTCATCAATATCAAAAATATTCCATCATTCTAAAAGAGTAATTTTTTCATCAACATTCATAGCACCATGGTTCATAGTATTGATAATTGAAGCAAGAGAATCTCATTTTAACAGTCTAAATTCTCCAGCTTGTATATTAATCTTTTTTTCTGGATTGAGGTTTAAATAAATTTTTGTGAATAATTCATTCAATCAAAGCTCTCTTTTTAAAACTCCAACTAAATTATCTCCAGCTTGTACTGTTATAGTTTTTGTTTCTGGGAGTGTTTGAGTAATAAAATCTTTATAATTAATGTAAAAAACTATTCCACTAATTACTGCAATCCAGATTATTAATTTAATGAGTCGTAACATTATTTTTGTATTAAAATATATAATTCTTTCACTTCTCTTTTTGTTTCATCATCTCAATTATCAAAAATTTCTTTAATAGTTTTATCATTATTTGCAAGAAAAATTTTTAGTTTTTCTTTATTTTCATCACTACTAATATCTTCGACTCCAATTTGACTCTTAAATCTTTTTAGTAATAAATTTACATCTTTTTCCATAGCATCCAAATCATTATTGAGAACTTTTTGAATTTCTTTTACTGTTTTTATTGGTGATCAAACATAATCCATTTTCATTTCTCCATAATCTTTTTGATCTCATTCTGTAAGAATTAAAATATCTCCATAATTAAAGAAAGAACCTAACATTCCAGGATATTTTGTATTCATTGTTTTGATTTTATTTGCATTCATATTCTGACTATCTCATAACACTCATCTTTGGTTATAAAATATGATTTGTCCAGGTTGAATAATTTTAAAATCCATTTCTTGATTTATCATAGTTACAAGATATGATGAAAACATTCCAACTTGCACAATCAGAAGAATGACATTTATAGCTCAAACTCCAAAACCAGTTGCTCATCAAACCAGTAAGCTTGAAATTGCTGTAAATGTAGAGAAAACCGTAATCAGAGCAAGAATTAAAAGAAGAAAAATAGTTTGATTGAAAAATTTGGTAAAAATAGCATCACTTTCTTTTGATTTACGTATACAAGTATAAATATCTTCAATATGAGGTTCACTTCCTTGAATTTTATAAAATCTGTATAAATATAAACAGATAATAAAGGTCCAATATATTACATTTCCAAGTAAAAATACTCAAATAATACTTCACATTAATGTATTATTTTGATCAGAAAAAAGTAAATATGCATTTATAAATGCAATAGCAAGTACAAAAATAACTACCCACGAATGTAAAATTCAATATATCCAGTGTCTTTTAATGACCATAAGAAAACGAACTCCATCATGTTCTAATTTTTCAATTAATTTTGTATCTCAGGCAATATCAAATGATTTGAAAAGAAATTCAACTACACTTCTAAAGTTTATCATAATTTTTACTAAAAAAAATATCTCCACTATTATATAACTTGCTGGAAAATATCAAATATTTTTTGATTTTTTACATTTTTATTTTTTGACTAAACATAAAGATTCTATAAAATATTTACTGCAAAATTATAAATAACAAAAAAAAAATGACACCAATAGATTATGAAAAAATGCAAAAATTATTTGAAAAATATTCAGTAGAATGATGTATCAATATTAATATTTCTTCTTCAAAAACACTTGAATATTCTCCGCTCCATGATGAGTTGAGTTTTGATAGTTCTGAAAATATAAACACTTCAATTACGATTATAAAAAATCATAAAAAATCTGTTTTTTCTCTTGATTGATATTCATTGGATAAAATTGATGCATCTATAAATGAAATGTTAAAAACTATTGATTTTTGACAATATGATGAAGATATTATTTTACCAAAAATAACAGATATTGTTGAAAAAGATTTTTCGAATTGAGATTTAGATGCACTTTCTTTTCAAGATTTAGAAAAAGAATTTGAAGTATTTAAAAACTTTCCATTTGAAAAAAATATTTCAAAAGAATGATTTTCTATTGGAACTCATTCTGCGACACATATTTTTATGAATTCTTTTGGTGCAAAAAAAATCCAAAAAGATAATGGAGCATTTTATTATGTTGATATTTTTTGAGAAAATGGGGAAAAAAGAGAAAATCATTATGATTATATTTCTACCAAAAATATTCCTCATATTACCTGAGAAATGTTAGAAAAATTACAAAAAGAACTTTTGTTTAAAATTTCTGATTCTGAAGCAAAAGTTGAGTCATGAAAATATGATATTACTTTAGAAAGAGATGTCGTTTGTGATTTTCTTGATATCATTTTAGGAAATATGTGAGCAGAAGGTATAAGAGAATGAATTAGTTTATTTTCAAAAAATAAACTTTGAGATAAAATTTTTGGAGCTAACTTTACGCTTATTAATAATCCAGAATTAAAAAATTATACTGGAACAATGTTATTTGATAAAGAATGAATGACAGCAAAAAAAACAATTTTGTTTGATAAATGAGTGTTTTCTTCAAAATTTTATGATTATAAAAATACACTTAAAGAATGAGTTTGAGAAGTTTGAAATTCAACTATTTCAAATATTGAATTGGTTTGAGATTCAGATGCAAATTATTTAGAGGGAAGTAAAATACTTTTTACCAATTTAATGGCATTTCATACTGTTGATGAAGCAACAGGAAAATTTTCTTTAAATGGAGAATGATATCTTCTTGAAAATGGAGAAAAAGTTGATTATATCAAAAATATTTCTCTCTCAGGAAATGTACTTGATTTGTTTTCAAATATTAAAGCCATTGGAAATGATTTTAAAGAAGATGGGAATTTTAGAGTTCCATCACTCACATTTTATAATCAAAATATAATTTAATTTATTATCACAAAATTATGCAATTAAAAAAACAACAACTTCAAGAATATCTCAATATATTTTCTGGAGAGTTTAGAGAAATCTTTTTTGAAAAATCAAAATGATTTCGTATTTTATGTTTAAATGGAGAATTTAGAACTCCAGCATATTCTACTTTAGAATGATTTTCTCTTCTTTCAAGAACGGATAAAAAAGAATATTTTAAAATTTTTAATGATTTTGAAAATATTGAAGAAAAAATAAAAATATTTTCAGATGAATTTTCTCTTCATGAAGAGCTAAAACCAGCTCTTTTAAAAAATGGACCAGATGAGTTATTTTTAGAAAATATTGAAGAAATTCATTTTGATACCAAAGAAATTATTTCATCAATTCAACAAGCATTTGATACATATCTCAAAAATAATTCTTTTGTAGTAAGTAGTGAAATCGCTCTGAATTTTTCACAAAAATCTTTTATTGTTTGAAATACTCAGTGAAATTTTTGAAAAGATATTAATTTATACCAAACATTATTTGTAAAATTAATTTGAGAAAAAGGGAAAAATAGGGAGGAAATTTATGAAAAAATTACAGGAACTGATATTGGAGAAAAAATGAATCAACAATCAATAAATGAATTAATCAAAAATGCACTTATAGTTTTAGAAAAACAACTTGATGGAGTTGCTTCACCAAATGGAAAAATAGATGTTATTATCTGAAATGAATCATGAGGAACTATTATTCATGAAGCTGTTTGACATTGACTTGAAGCTGATTTACAAAATTCAAGTGTTTATAAATGAAAAATAGGACAAAAAGTTGCCAATGAAAAAGTAACCATTGTTGATAATCCAACTCATACACATGAAAGAGGATTTTATGAATTTGATCACGAAGGAAATAAAGCACAAAATACTATTTTAATTGAAAATGGGATACTGAAATCATACCTTCATAATTCTAAAACAGCCCAAAAATTTTGAGTTGAATCAACAGGACATGGAAGAAAAGAAAACTATAAATATAAAAATTTAGTGAGAATGTGAAATACCTATATGCTTCCATGAACTGATAAAAAAGAAGATTTAATTGAAAAAGTAAATTATTGATTATACGTAAGTCGTATGTGAGGAGGACAAGTAAATACAGTAACTTGAGATTTTGTTTTTAAAGTACAAAACTGATTTCTCATAGAAAATGGAAAATTAACAAACAATGTAAGATGAGCAACTTTAAGTGGAAATGGACCAGAAATGCTCAATGAAATATATGGAATTTGTGATGATTTAGAATTTTTTGATGGAGGAACTTGTGGAAAATGACAATCTATGCCAGTAAGTGATGGAGTTCCAACTTTTTGGACACAATTAAAAGTAAGTGGAATACAATAATAAAAAGAGTAGAATTTTCTACTCTTTTTATTTTATTCTTCATTTAATTTCCTCAATCATTTTTATGAGAATATTTCTTCTCATTTCTTTATAATTATTGCTGAGGTTTCATGTATCGATACTCGCTAAATTATCTTGAAGTTGTACAATAAAGTCGTTATAAATCTTATTTTTTATAGAAGGATCAATATTTTTATATTTCTCGTTTTTATCAATTTCCTCAATTCTTTCTTTAATTTTTTGAGTAATTGACATTTCAATACGAGCTTGAAGATCTTCTTTATGATTTTCTATTTGTTCCTTGAAGTAGGTTACTTTTTGGTCCAAAATATTTTGACTTTTTTGTATTTCTTCAATGAGATCTTTTGATTCTTTTTCAGATTGAACTTGAAATTTTATGTGCTCGAGAAAAGCATCTCTTTTTTCACGTGCGACATAACGAGAAAGGTATTTATAAATATCTGCTCTGAGTAGTAATAGTTCTTTTTTTTCTTTATCTACATTCAAGAGTTCATTTATTTTTTTATTTAAATCTCATTGTAAAAAATTTCTTTTTTCAATAAAAATTTCTATTTTTTCTCTAATTTCATTGATTTCTTCTTGAGTTAAATCAGTTCTCATAAATGATACGAGTTCTCAATATTCTTTCGATAATTCTTTTGATTTTTCTTTAAATTCTTTTTGATCGTCTTCTAGTTTTTTTATATATTCTCTGAGTTGTGTAGTTGATAAACTACCAGCAAAAAAACCTTGTTTTTCAGAGGCAAAACTAGTTCAAACGAATAAAAAAGATATGAAAAGACATAAAAATATTTTCCCCATATATCAATTATAAAATTAGAGAATCCTAATGAAATAAGTTGGCTTTAACCTAAAATTTTGATTCCCTAATTTGGTATAAGTACTATAATGAAAAATAATTTATTCCCAAGTTTTTAATGTGAAGTTTTGGTGATGATTTTTATTTCAAATCATTTTCACTCTTCTGAATTGATTTCGAGTTCCCAACCAAGAGCTTTTACTATTTTATCAATGATACTGAGTCAAACTCCGATTCATCTATCATCAATATTTCATGTTTTTTCTTGACGTCCTTGGTAAAATTTTTCTTTTATATAGGGTAATTCTGTTTTTGGAACTCATTTCCCATTATCAGAAAATTTTATAAAATTTACTCAAAAATCTATTCTAAGAATGCTTCATTTTCCAGCATATTTTATAAAATTTGAGATAATATTTTGAATAATTTGTATGAAACTGTCTTTATCTGTGAGAATTTTTTTATCAAGTCCTGAGGTGATAATTTTTTGATGTGTTACTTTTAATTTTTGTCTGAATTGTTTGATTACTTGTTCTGTTATAAATCTTGCATCTTCATTTTGAATGTGTAATTCTATTTTTCTACTTTCAAACTTTTCAAATTCCATAATCGTATTTACAAGCTTTACTAATCTTTGCATTTCATCAATAATTGAGTTGAGAATTTTGTCATCCAATTTTATAACTCCGTCTTTTATTCCTTCAACATAGCATTGAATTGCTGTTATTGGAGTTTTTAGTTCGTGGGAAATATCAGCTAAAAGTTTATTTCTAATATTTTCTCAAATATTTAATTTTATATTTAATCCATTAATTGCATTTACAAGTAATCAAATTTCATCTTTTTTAGAGTAATTGATAATTCTAAAATCTTTTCCGAGTTTTAAATCTTTTATATGAGAAGTTGTTTTTTCAATAGGAGAAATAATTTTCTTAGAAAAAACAAAAATGAAAATAATTAAAATGAAAATAGAAAAAATATTGGTAATTAAAATCGCTTTAATCAATCTGTTGAAAAATATGTATTCAGGAGTTTTTTCATCTTTTACATCTTCAAGAACTTTTTCTAGATAGTTTTGAGGAATAATTTCTTCAATATATTTAATACTTACTCAAGCTTTTGAAAGATAATTTACAAGAATATCTACATTTTCTTTTGTATCGAGTTTAATTTTTCACTCATTTTTTTCTAAAAGTTCAAAAAATTGTATTTCAATATCATTAAAAATATTATCAACTTCATCAAGTGCTTGTTTTTCAATAATATGATCCACATAATCTCTAGTAATTTCATCTTTTGCTTTGATATTATCTACCAAATAAATTTTTAAAAAAATACTATAAAAGAAATAAAATGACACTACATTTATAATAGCAATAAAGAAAATACTTCATAAAAGGGAAAAAATTATTTTTCTAGAAAGAGTCATAAATAGGTATAGAAGTTAAATGTTTTGAAAAATTATTTATTGAGTCTGTATCATTGTCATCTGATAGTGAGAATAATATCTTTATTTTCAAGTTTTTTTCTGATATTTTTAATATGAGTATCAATAGTTCTGTCAAATGCATAATTATCATATCAAATAATGTCTTTCATAAGCGTATTTCTTTCTACCATATTTCCGTTTTCTTCTACAATTTTTTTCAAAATTTCAAATTCATTTTTAGTAAAAGGAATTTCTTTTCACTTTTTTAAAACAAGAATTTTTTGAGTATCAATTTCTATATCTTCAAATTTTAAAATAAAACTTTCTTCTTTTTGTGTTTGTGAAGTTCTTCTTAAAATAGTATTAATTCTTGCTAAAAGTTCTCTTGGTGAAAAAGGTTTTGATACATAATCATCAGCACCAATTTCCAAACCAATTACTTTATCAAGTTCTGAATTTTTTGCAGTAAGCATAACAATAGGAATATGAGAAGTTTGTCTTACTTCTTGACATATAGTCATTCCATCTTTTCCTGGAAGATTGAGATCAAGAATAATTAGTTCATATTCTCCTGAAAGTATTTTTTTCACAGCATGAAGTCATGAGTTTTCGATTTCTACTTCAAAAGAAGAGTTTTCTAAATAAAGTTTGAGAGAATTTGAAATTCAAATATCATCTTCAATAATCAGTATTTTGGACATATTTTGATAGTTAATTTTTTATAATGTAATGATTTTTTTAAAATTTTCAAATTTTAACTTGCCTATCTTTAAAAAATATATTACTATAGCCAAGAACTAATGGCCGTTAGTCTTTTTTATTTATTGATACTATAATTATGACAAAAATACAACAAGCAAGAATAGATTCACATATAGATTCGCTAGATTTAGAGCAAGATTTACCAGGAATTTTAAAAAGCCAAGCAACAGATGAAGAGGTTGATTTAATTAAAGCAAGAGTACAAAAACTTTTTGAAGACTAAAAAATAAAAATAAACATAAAAAAACTTGATTTATTTTTAAAACCGATATAATTCTCCAGTATTTATTTTATTAATGCTTTGACAAATGACTATTACTCCTAAGAAAAAGACTTCGAAAACCAGAACAAAAAGAAGAACTACAAACTGGATAAAATTATCTGCAAGAAAATTATTAAACAGAGTTCAACTACAATATAACGAATCTGGAGAAGCAATCGGACTTTCTCACTTTGCAACAGTTGATGGAACTTATAAAGGTAGACAAGTTTTTAAAGTGAAAACTAAAAATAAAAAAGTTACTAGAATTTAGTTATCTTTTTACAATCAAAATCGGTCTTTGAAAAAAGACCGATTTTGATATAATTCATTATTAATTACTTATAATATGTCTCATTATTCTCGTTCTAGAACTAGAAAATTTTTATACCAAATGCTATATGCTTCTACATTTTCAAAAATAGAAGATGAAACGTTCAAGGAATCTTTTTTTTCTTGAGTTTTTAATTCAGAGTTAGACGAATCATATTTAACAAGTATGTTTGATCTTATCATTGAAAATCAATCATTTTTGATAGAAGTAATAGGGAAATACGCCCCTAGATTTGATATTGAGAACATGGATTTATCGGCTATGGTACCAATGTTTATATGAAGTACAGAAATGCTTTTATTCCCAGAAGAAATTCCAGCAAAAGTTTCTATTAATGAAGCAGTTGAAATTTCAAAAGTTTACTGAGATGATTCTACAAGAAAAATGGTAAATGGTGTACTCAATAAAGTATTAAATGATTTAGAAAAATTAAAAGTAGAGTTTGATGTATTTGATAAAAATACTCATACAAAAGCAATTTTTAAAAAATAAAAAAAGAATTTTCATAAATTCTTTTTTTTATATCTATTTTTAGAAAAAAATACTTTATTTTTTTCTAAAAATAGATATAAAGTAAACACAAATCAATAATTTAAGAAAAGGAATGAAAAATTTGGTTACTTTTCTCAAATTATTAATTAATTTATTTTTAATTAATAAAATATGGTTATAACAAAACAGTTATTTGAAAACGAAATGTATATTGCAAAAATAGAAAAATTATTACTTTCTCTGGAAATTCAACCAATTTCATATAATAACTATCTACTTGCATTTGTACATCGTTCTTTGGTAAATGAAAAACCAGATTTATCACCAGAACATAATGAAAGATTAGAATTTTTATGAGATGCAGTTTTAGAATTAGTTATTACATCAAAATTATTTCAAGATTATCCAGATAAACCTGAAGGACAATTGACCGATTACAGAAGCTCGATTGTAAAGGGAAAACATCTTGCAAATGTAGCAAGAAGACTTTGACTTCCAGACTATTTAATTCTTTGAAAATGAGAAGAACTTGGTGGAGGAAGAAATAATGATTATTTATTAGCAAATTGTGTAGAGGCTTTTATAGGAGCTATGTATCTTGATTTATGATATGAAAAAGTTCAAGAATTTATTTTAAAACATGTATATTCACATTTAGAAAGTATTATTGATAATGATTTATTAAAAGATCATAAATCACTTTTGCAAGAATATACTCAAAGAGTTTTTTATATTACTCCAGAATATAGAGTTTTAGAGGAATCTGGACTTGATCATGAGAAAAATTATCTTTCTTGAGTGTTTCTTGGTGAAACTATGATTGGGAGTTGAAATGGTTCGAGTAAGAAAAAATCTCAAGAAGATGCTGCTAAAAATGCATTTTTAAATAAAGAAAATATTGATAAAAAAAGTATAAAAAAATAGTTTAATAATAAATATTGAGGTATGATAGAGTTAATTTTTTGAGTGTATGTATTTTTGCAAATTTTATATTTGCTTGTGATTTTAGATATAATTTTATCATGGGTATCTATTTTTATGTGAAAAAATGTATGTCCACAGTTTCTTATTAATTTATTAAGACCAATTTATACATTTATAAAAAAACATATTCCGACTACATTTTGACCATTTGAATTTACACCATTTATAGTTTTAATTGCTATATCATTTCTTCAACATATATTTTTGATATATTTTCCTGAAATATCACGTATTGTTCAATTATATAGTTTTGTGTAATTTTGTATTAATTTCTAAAAAAATAAAATGTTAAATAAACAAGTAGATTATAAACTATTTTTTGCTGCTTTTTCACTCATTATTTTTGGTATGATAATGATTAGTTCTGTATCAGTATACTGAAGTTTTAGAGTAACAAGTATATTAGAAAAAGCAGGAAATATTGATGCTGCGTATAATTATTTTTATGTAATTAGAAATATCAGCCATATTTTTATTGCTATGTTTTTATTATTGTTTCTTGTAAAAATACCATATCATTTGTTTGAAAAATATTCAAAACATATTTTGTGAGCAAATGTACTTTTGATGGTTTATGTACTGCTTTTTTGAGAAACTCTTAATGGAGCAACTTGATGGATACAAATACCATGAATTCCATTTTTACTACAACCTGTTGAGTTTTTAAAATTTAGTGTGGTGATATTTTTGGCATATTTTTTTAAAAAATATAAAGATAAAATTCATTCTTTTCAGGAGTGATTCGTTCCATTTTTTTGACTTTTATTTTGAGTAGTTATTATTTTGTGATTACAACCAGACTTTTGATCAATTATGATTTTGGGGCCAATTATGGTGATGATGTTTTTCGTTGCTTGAGCGAGAGTGAAATATTTATTATCATTTTTTGCATTGTGAATTGTTTTATTTTTCTCAGTATATAGCTTATGAGAATATGATAAAGAAACTGGAAAAAATATAAATAGTTTGTGATATATTTCTCAAAGAATAGATAACTTTATTGCAGATGAAAAGGAATTAATTAAAAATAAAACTATTAACTATCAAACTGAACAAGCGCTTATTGCTATTTGAAGTTGAGGTTTTGCATGACTTTGATTTGGAAATTCGATTCAAAAATTTTGATATCTTCCAGAAGTACAATGAGATTTTATTTTTTCTGTAATTATTGAAGAATTATGATTTTTAGGTTGATTAGTATTGTTAGGATTTTATAGTTTTATTTGATATAGAGGATATTTGATATCGTATTATTCTACTGATTTATTTGCAAAATATGCGAGTTTTTGAATTACTACATGGATTTTAGTTCAGGCAAGTATTAATATATGAGTAAATCTAAATTTATTACCTTTAACATGATTAACACTTCCATTTGTAAGTTATTGATGATCGAGTTTACTTTCACTTATGTTATGACTTTGAGTATTACTGAATATTTCTCGTTATGTTGATGAAACAAAAGGTTTTAAAATAAAATCACACAATTTTTCTCATGAAAAAGTAAATTTGTATTATTAAGAAAAAAAGACTTCTAAAAAAGGTCTTTTTTTTGTATTTTTTGAAATAGTATGATAGAATGTTTTCAATAATAGAAAATAAAAATAAAAATTATGAAAAATACAAAAACTCTCTGAGAAAAATACTATCTACATTCGCTAACGTTTTGTATATTTGTCTTTCTTGTGTATACATTTGGATTTTATTCATCTTTTTTTTATAGTTCAATTTTAAATTATTCAGGTGTTTCATCAGATCCTTTTGATGGGAGTGTGTATCCAATTGAATATATTCCAAATCCAATAGAACTTTCTTATGAACAAAGAAAACAAAAATTTGAAGAAATTGATTCAAAATATTTTATCAAAACTCCAATTTATAATCCATCAATTTTTTGAAAAGATTTAGAAACTTTATCAACTTGAAGCCAAGAATATAAAAATGCTATTACTCAAAAAGTATTATATACCGTTCCATATTTATCAACATATAATTTTGATTATAAAGAATATTCATGAAGTCATCCTGGAGTTGATATTGTAGTTCCAGAATGAACTCCTGTAAGAAATATTGCAAATGGATTTATTGTTGATACTGGTTATCAACCATCTGGATTTTGATATTATGTACTAGTGAAACACAATGATGTTTCATACTCAGGAAAAACACAAATATTTTATAGTTTATACGCACATCTCTCAAAAATTACAGTTACTCATGGAGTAAAAATTGCAAAAGGAGAACAAGTATGATTGGTAGGGGAAAGTGGAACAGCTACTGTTCCACATCTACACTTCCAAATTGATGTAAGTGATGCACCATATAGTCCATTTTGGCCATTTAGCAGTGCTGATATGAAACAAGCATGAGTTTGATTTTTTGAAGCTATCAACATTTGACTAGGAAAAGAAGCAGCACTTATGTATACAATTAATCCACTTAAATTTGTAAATGATAATCTAAATACCATTTTATATACCAATAATAATCAAGAAGAACCTCAACCAAAACCAATTGAAGAGGAAATAAAAAACCTAAATCCTGAAACAACAAATTCTTGAACTCAAGAACCAGTACAAACAGAAACACAAACAAATACTTGAGAAGAAGTTCCAGAAGAAAATACAAATACTTGAAATCAAGCAGTAAAAAAGGAAGATATGTTAGCATATGATGTTGAACTTCTAAGTGCTATTGATATAGATGATATCATTTTAAATGATAATGAAGCTATTCTTTCGTTTGAAAATAGTTCAAATACATGAGAAAAAATACCACAAGAAACTACCAATACTTGAGAAAATATTGATATCGAAGTCCCCGAAGTTGAAACTCCAGAAGAAAATATACCTCAAGCACCAACATGAATATTTTCAGATATTCAGGAAGATTATGTATATTATAAAGAATTAGAATATTTTAAAGTAAATAATATTATTTCAGGATTTTCAGATAATAGTTTCCGTCCTAAAAATAATATTACCAGAGTGGAAGCTTTAAAAATTATTCTCCTAGCAAATAATATTGCACCAATTAATGATGAAGCGAGTAAATTTCAAGATATTCAAACTAATAGTTGGGAAAATACATACGTAAATGCAGGAATCGAAAGATGAATTATTTCTCTTGATAATAAAATTTTTTCACCATTGAGAAATGTTTCAAGAGCAGAAGCTTTAAAATTAATATTAAATGTGAAAGGAGTGAATTTTGATACACTTCAAAAAGATCTTACTTTTTCTGATGTATCAGTAGAAGATTGGTCATATAATTATATAAATTATGCGATCAAAAATAATTTACTTGAAGTTCAAAGTTCTACTTTTGAACCAAATAAAGCTATTACAAGGGAAGAATTAATTTCAGTATTATATAAATCTCTTGAAAAATAAAAAATGTTCCAAATTGGAACATTTTTTTTAAATTTTAATATTACTTTCTAGTTTTGCTTTCGAAGTCATTAATGCAAAAGCATCAACAGGAAGTTTTATAATACCAACAACAGTTTCTCAAATTACTTTTCCTACAATAACTCCTGTTTCTATTACTCCAACTCAAAATCAAATAAGAGTATCTCACATTCATTTTGGATTATCAATTTTTTCACAAATATTTTTTGACCATTTGAGAGTTAATCATTGACTAGAAAATAATTCATTATGATATGTATTATTTGTAATTTCATTTCTAAGTTCATCAATTCAATTTTGAACTTTTTCTTTTAATTTTTCAAGAGCAATTAATTTATCAGCAAGGAGAATTGATTGTTCATCTGAAAGTTGAGATTTTAATTCTCCAGATTCTGAAAGTCTTTGTATTTCATAAATGAGAGCCTTTCTATAGTCAATACTATTATTGATACTTTCTTGTTTTTTGATTTCTTTTTTAAAAGTTAAGAGTTCTCAAAGAGTATTTTTAGAAATTTTAAATTCTGCTTCAATTGCTTTTTGAAGTCACTCAATTTGATTATTAATAATATGTTCTTGAGATGTTTCAAGATGACTACTTTTATCTAAATTTGTAAGGCTCATAACAAATAATTAATGGTAAGGTAGTATTATATATTCAGCTTCTGTTAAAAAACAAATAATAATATCTTTACAATTTTATTCTATTGTTTTTAAATATTTTTCTATTTCTGTCATTTCGGCTTTTGCAAGCTCTCAAAATTCTCAATCACCATTTAAATTTATAGTTCTTTTAAAATACATTAATGCAATATTATATTTTTCTCCGGCTTCTTCTAAATATCATAAATTAAGAGTGATTAAAGGATTTTTTCCATTAATTTGTAATCAGTGTTTTAAATATTCTCAAGCTTTTTCATAATTTTTTTCTTCTCTATAAATCCAACCTAAATATCCATAAAATATTTCATATCATTCAATATTTTTAAATTTTTCTATTCATTTATTTGCCCAAGTTATTGCATTTGCATTTCTTCATTCTAAAATAGCATGATAAATTCATAAAGAAAAATCATCAATAGTTGCTCATTTTTCATCAATTAAATATCAAAAAACATTCAGCATTGATCTTTTATCTCAAGAAAGATAATAGTTATATGCAAGTTTTCTTTGTAATTCAATTTTTGGCTCAAAACCGTTTTTTAAGGCAGAATTAAAATATAAATTACTCGTAAGATAATCTTTTAATCTAAAGTTTATATCTCATAAAATATAGGTAATATTTAATTCTTTTGGATCGAGAGAATAATATGTTTCTAAATATTTTTTTGCATTTTCTAAATCGCCTAATTCATAATATCATTTTCAAAGAATCAATAAAATAGGTTGATAATTTGGTTTTTCTTTCAGCATATTTATAGAAAGAAAATTACTGATAGTATAGAGTTTTTCTTGAAAAAGAGCTCAAATAAGCAACGCATCTTTGTAATACAAATTCTCAATTTGAAAATTTTGATAATTCGTAAGTGCTTGTTGGATATTTTTTAATTTTTCTGAAGTAATTTGTGGAAAATTTTTGAAATATACTTCATAATTTTTCTTACATTCATGAAAACTAATCGCACAATTAATACTGTTTATGTAATAAAATACATCTTCTTTTGAAAGTCATACATTTTTTATTTCATGAGTTATATTTTTTATTTCTTCTGCAGAGCTAAAATTAGTTGTATACAAAAGAGTCAAAATATATTTTTCCTTTTCTTGATAGTTTAAGGTTGGAAGAATTTCTTTAAAAGTATTTCATGAATTTTTATATCTTTTTAAATCAAAGTAAACTCAAGCAAGTTTTTTGATAATTTGTTCATCATTTGGACTTTGTCTGAGGGCTTTAATATATTCATTTAAAGCCAAAATTGGTTGATTTGAAACAGAATAATTATCTCATCTTGCAATCGTTCATCTAAGAGAAAATCTTTTTCTCAACACTTCCATTTGGGCTTCTTTATCAAAATCTACAGGTTCAATAACATGAGTTGTATCTTCATCTTGAGTCAGATCAATTTCTTCATCATCCAGCTGAATATTCATCAATTCATTTTTTATAATTTTTGTATCTTTTTGAGATAATCAGCTATTTTTAATGAAATTATATCAAAAATATCACACTCCAGAAAGTACTATTACTATACTAAAAATCACTATTACTTTTTTCCACATACGAATATATTTTTACTTTTTAAAAATTTTTTATACTATAAGTGAAATTTATTTTTTTTCAATTCATAAATGTTTAAAAAAATTGCTTCAAATACAATAGCACAAATACTTTCTAAGTTTTTAACGGCTTTTATATCTATATTTTTAATAGGAGTTTTGACAAAATATCTCTCAACTGAAATGTATTGACAATATAATAAAATATATAATTATCTAGCATTTTTTGCATTTTTTGCAGATTTAGGATTGTATACTATTTCAATTAGAGAAATTTCTAAAGATAAAACTCAAGCTTCAAAAATTATTGGAAATGTTATGAGTTTGAGATTGATATTAGGAGTTTTGATTATTTTTCTTTCTATTTTTATTGCATTTTTTCTTCCTGGATATAGTTCAGAATTAATGCTTATTTCTATTTTAATAGTTTCTATTTTTACGATTTTTAGTTTGCTAAATTCTTCTGTTTTGTCTTTGATGCAGGCTTTTATGAAAATAGAATTTTCTCTTTTTTCTGTTGTTTTTTGAAAAATAGTTACATTTTTATGAATTTTATTGGTCGTATTTATATTATTTCCATATTCTCAAACACAAAATTTTGAAATGGCATTTATCTGAATTTTACTTTCAGGTCTTGTATGAGTAATTATAAATTATATTTTAAATTTGTATTACGCTAATAAAATCACAAAAATAAAATTTTTATTTGATTTTGAATATATGAAATATTTATTCAAAACATCACTTCCATTTTGAATTGCACTATTTTTAAGTGTTGTTTATTTTAAAGTAGACATTATAATTTTATCTCTTTTAGAGCCACCAAGTCAAGCAGATACTTCTATTGCGCTTTACAGTTTACCGATGAAAATAATTGAAGTTTTAATGGTTATTTGAGGATTTTTTCTTAATAGTATTTTACCAAGTTTATCAACATATTTTAAAGAACAAAATATAGCTTGAATGAAACTATTATTACAAAATAGTTTTCGTTTTTTATTTTCTTTTTCATTATTTATAATTATTGCTGGTTTTATTTTTTGAGAACATATTTTAACAGTGATTTCAACTCCTGATTATATGAATCATAATTTATATCAATATACTTCATTAGATGTTTTGTTAGTCGTTTTATTGGTGTTATGATTTTATTTTATTTCTTCTTTATTTAATTATATTTTTATTGCATCAAAAAATGAATCAATTTTGTTGAAAATAAATATTTTTATTACTCTTTTTAATATTATTTGAAATATAATTTTTATTCCAAAATATAGCTTTATGTGAGCTGCATATGTGACGCTTACCAGTCAAATATTATTATTTCTTTTCGGATGGTATTTTTCAAAAAATATTTCACATTTTAGATTTGATTGGAAATATATTATTTTAAATTTTTTGATAGGAATATTTATTTTTCTTTTATGAAATTGGGCAATATGATTTTTTCATTTATGATTTTTTATGGAAATGTTTTTGATTTGAGGAACACTTTTTTGAATCTATATTTTGCTTTGTTGATTTCTTAATTTTGATGTTATCAAAAAAAAGCTCTAGAATATTTCTAGAGCTTTTCTATTAATCAAGTAATTGAATTGATTTTTATTGTTTTGTGAAAATTTTTATATTGGGTTTTAATTTTTAAGATTTTTTGATCTGAATTACACCACGTATTTCCTGTAAAACTCAGAGTATTTCCTGTAAAATCTATTTGTATACTATTTCCAGTCGAAGTATTTATTCCATCAATACTTTCACAACTTAAATCTGAAATTTTTGAAAATTGATTGATAAAATTTACATAAAAAGTTTCTACTGGAAATACACTTCCATTTGTATAGGTTGCATGAATACTTCCAGTTGCATTTGAGTTTATATGAACCGTCCATTTTTCTGGATGAGTGAGAACAGTTCAACTTCAAATTCATTTTCCAAGAAGAGAATTATTTCTGATAGTTTCAATATTCGTGAAAACATTATTTGTAAACATTTCTGCATTTTGTTTGTCAATTTGAGGATTGAAATTAATGTTACTTGCTCATAAAATAAGGATCCCAATCAGGGCCATAACCGCTACTAGTTCAATAAGTGTAAATCAGTGAGAGCTTTTTATCATAAAAAATTTGCAAATAAATAATTTATATGGTATACTCAGGGAGTAATTTAGATTATTCTAAAAAAATTACGATATTTTACAAGTTTATTTTTATTTATTATAATATTATGAATATGAAAACAAAAACAATTTTTGCTCTTGTTTTAACTGGAGCATTCTCAATTCTTTGAGTTTCTGCTAATGAAGTAGCTCCTACTACAACTGCTACTGCTACACCTACTACAACTGCTGCTCCTGCTTCAACTTTTTCATTAAATGAAGTAAAAGTAGTTGACCAAGATACAATTGCTGTTTCTTTCAATAAAGATTTATTAGAAGACGTATCGTTTTTTGAATTTTTATTAACTCCTGCTTCTGATGACACAAAAGAAATTGCATTATCGAATTTAACATTAAGTGGTACAAATGCTTTAGAAGTTACTACTGCTGAAGCTTTACAACCAAATCAAGATTATAATTTAGTAGTAGTATTTGCTTCTGATAAAGAAGGAAATGTTATTGAAAATGGTGTTGATGGAATGGTTACATTTACTACTCCTGAAACTTTCGCTGAACAAGCTTCAGTAGAATGAGCATTAAATGCTGCTCCAATGGAACAAACTCCTGCTGCTGAAACTCCAGCTACTACAACTGATGTTGCTCCTGCTCAAGATGCTGCACCAGTAGTTGCTACTGAAACAGCTGCTGCAACTGCAGATGCTTTACCACAAACTGGACCAACAGAAATTTTATTCGTAGTATTAGCATTATTACTAGGACTAGGATTTACATATGTAAGAAGAAATGCATAATCCCTCAAAAAGATATAAAAAAAGAATTGCTTTAGCAATTCTTTTTTTATATCTCAGTTCTTTTTTCTACTCATACAAATATTCAAATAACAGTAAAGTTTTTAAATATAATTAATTTATTCAATAAAGTAATAACTTTTTTATACATTTCAACTTTTTTCCCTATTTCGTAACTATTATCAAGAAATAAATCTCTAATAAGTAAAAACTTTTCATCTTTTTGTATTTTTGGATGTTGATTTGCTACTTTAAAAATAAAATTTAATTCGTGATGTATCAGAGTTTCATTTTTTACTCTTTGTAAAAAGCTATCATTATAATTACTAAATTCGATTTTTCTTAAATGAATAATTTCGTGAAACACTTCTTCATGTTTATTGAGATATTTTTTTGTGATTTCATATAAAGAGGGAACTAGATGAGTTCTTTTTTCAAAGAGTAAAATAATTTGTTTTTCAAGCTTTTTTAATTTTTTATCAAATGTTATTAAAAAAAGATTAAAAATGATACAAAGAATAAAAATAATTATTCATATAATGATCCACATTTTGAAAGATATTAAAAAATATTTTTCAAATTTATACTAAAATTTGCTTAAAAATCAAATATTAAAAATAATTTGATTTTTATAAAATAAATATTACACTTTCGAAGCTATAAAAAATATAGCTTTATTCTTTAATTTTAGAAATATGAATTTAGTAGAAAGTTTAGAATGGAGATATGCAACGAAAGTTTTTGATAAAAATAAAAAAGTTTCTGATACAGATTTAGCTGAAATTATAGAAGCATTTAGATTAACACCATCATCATTTGGATTACAACCATGGAAATTAATTGTGGTAAAAGATGTGAAAAAAAGAGAAGAATTACTTCCAAATTCTTGGAATCAAGCACAAATTGTGGATGCATCTCATTTACTTGTATTAGCAAGAGTAGAAAATGCTGGAGATACATTAGTTGATCAATATTTAGATGATATGGTAAATAAAACAGGAGCAACAAGAGAAAATCTAAAATGATATGAAGATATGATGAAATGATTTTTAAATGGGCTTTCTTTAGATCAAAAAAATGCTTGGGCTGATAGACAAGTAATGATTGCAAGTGGAGTTATGATGTCTTTACTTGCAGAAAAACAAATTGATGCTTGTCCAATTGAAGGATTTGATAGAGCAAAATATAATGAAATTTTATCATTAAATGAAAAAGGTTTATCATCAGTATTAGTATTACCAATCGGGTATAGAGATGAATCAGATAAATACAGTTCAAGACCAAAAATAAGATTTCAAACAGAAGATATTCTTATTAATATATAAAAAAAAGACTTCGTTAGAAGTCTTTTTTTTATTGTAATACTCAGATGTATTCTCAGTCAATATTCATATATTTCCCAATCATTTTTCATGCTGGAATGGTTGCATTTTTTACGTGAGTTCATGTATTTATACAACTTCATTCTCAGAGAGTTGCGTGATTTATAATAACTTTTTGTTTTCAAGAACCTCATGCAATTGAAGTTCTTGCTCCAACAATAGATGTATTTATAATTTCAGCACCATTACATGTAAAATGTCATCAGATTTTTGAATTTTCTACTTTTGTTGAATTTAATACACTTGGTTTTGCATATTCTCAAATACTTGAGTTTGAATATTCAACACCTCAATGAATGGTTGTATCTAATATTTTTGTTCTTTCAATAGTTTTATTTCCTCATCCATGAATGGTCCCAGAAAGTATAATAGAATCTATAATTTGAATAGTTTCATTTTCTTGAAGTTCATCTCATCTTGATTTTAAATTAAAAAAGAGACATTTTCCATCAAAATGAAATTTTCCTGTAATATATGTATTTCAGAAAAAATAATTTTTCATTGTTTCTTCATCAAAATTTGGTCTATCTAAATATCACTCTATCATCATATTGAGTTGTTTTTTGCTTTCTGGTGTTAATGTTGAAGCATTTTTTTTCTCTTCTTGAAGTATTCTCATAATGGCAGGAGTTTCTTGTATTAAAAATCTTTCTGCATTTTTTGGATATGCTTTAAGTACAAGTCTTGATTTTCTTTGTATATTTCTAAATCAATTAATTTTTTCCTTTCATCCATTGATTCCACTATTATTCAAAATAAGATCAAATCTTTTTTCATTGGCTTCATATTCATATGTTTTTGTACTTTGAAATCAAATTTCTGTTTCTAAAAAATTATAAACATCCTCAACAGCTGCAAATATTTTATTTTCTGGAACTACATTATGTAAATTAAAATCTCTTACAAAATTATAATTAGAATTTATAGCATCAATTTGCTCTTTTTTTTCTTTTTCTATTGGAGATAATCTGATAATAAAATTTTTTCTTCCAACATAATGATTTTTATTGTTTTTATAATCTTCAAATTCAATAACTTCAAATCAAGCAGATATTACCATAAAATTTTGAATCAAACAATCATCAGGAATTTCAACTCCATCCTGTATAATACTTGAAGTTCAAATAATAACGTTATTTCAAAGTTTTACATTATTTCATAAATTTGCATTCCACCAAATCGTTGTGTTTTCTCAAATTTGGCTTCCACTTCATACTAAAGAATTTATTCAGAAAAATACTCCGTTTCAAGCGCTAATTTCTATATCATTTCTTCTTCCAGGATAAAAAGTTGCTCAATGGGCAAATGAACAATTTGATCAAGTAGAAATTGATATTTTTTCGATTTCAGATTTTTTTGTAAATCTTTCAAATGTCATATTTCCAAGTTCTCAACTTGTTTTTACAAATCAAATTGCTTCTTGAATATTTACTCATCCTCATAAATTTATATGTACATTTCATTTTTCAATAACTCCTAAATCAAGTAATTTTCTTAAATTTAAAAAACATCAAGGAACAAAAAAACAATTTTCACCGTTTCATATATTTATAATTCAATGTTCATTTTTGAATTCTGGATTTCCACTTCAACCTAATCTTTGTTCTCATCTATTGATTCAAAAATGACTTCATAAAATTCAAATTTTTTCTACTAATTTTAAAACTAAATCTTCCTCTAATGTTTCCTTTTTTTCTTTTGTTATATCAGAAAGGTGATGAATTCTTGCAAGTTCTCATTTTATTTCAAAAAATAAAACAGATAATTCTCCATTATAAGATTTATCTGTTTCTTGTAAATGTATTCTATAAGCATCTCAAGCTACTTGTAGTCTTGATAATTCTGTAGTATCAACTCATCATTTAGTTAAAAATCATAATTGTCCGTCAATAAAATCAGATGTTGATTCAACAACATCTTGTGTCTCTTTTGCATTCATAATGTAAAAATTAAAAAGTATTTCCTCCAAAAGAGACGAAATACTTCTTAAAAATCATTAAAAAATATTTAACCTTTTTTGAAAAACGAACGGGATTATTATAAAAAAAAAAGTTTTGTCAAATGAATTTTTAAAAAAGTTTGCTTTTTAAAAAATTATTACTATATTTTGCCAGTTTTATTTTTTAATAACAAAATATGGATACAAAGACTATCTTTGAAAATCTAAAAGGTAACTGGAAAGCTTGACTCACTGTTGCTATGATAAATATACCTCTTTCTATTTCTCTAGCTGTTGCTTCTGGAGCTACTCCACTACAGTGAATAATTACTTGAATTTGGGCTTGAGTTATTGCCTCGATCTTTGCTTCAAGTCATTATAATGTATTTTGAGTCGCCTGAGCGTTAAGTTCTATTTTATTAGGTTTTGTATTAGCAAATTGAGAAAACGGAGTGTTTCTTTTACCTCTCATTGCTATTTTTGCATGAATTTTTATGCTGATTATATATTTTTTAAAAATTACAAAATATATTACATTAATTCCCTCAACAGCATTGCATTGATTTTTAATCTCAGTTTGAATTACTATTGCACTTTGACAAGTTTCTTGAGCTTTATGATTAAATGATCCAGTACTTTGAATTCCTCAACATAAAGAAGTTTTGATGAATTTAATTGAAGTTGGAAAAAATATTTTTCATACAAATATCGTTTCAGTTATAGTGTTTTCTCTTTGACTTGGATTTTTAATTATTGGGAAAAAATATTTTCCAAAATTTCCTTCAGTTATAGTTTTAACGGTTATTTGAATTTGAATTTGACTATTAGTTCACAATTGATTTTTACCAAAAATGTTACTTTTGGTTGATAAATATCCTGAAATTAAATTTGAATTATTTCAATTTCCTTTTGCAAATATTTCAATTTCTAGTATTTGAGAATTTATTGATATTGCAAAATGATTATTAAGTGTTTCGCTTGTTGTAGCAATTATTGCAATTATTGAAACCATTATTTCTGCTAAAATTGCTGAAAAAATCACAAAAGTAAAATTTTCAAAAAATAGAGAAGTGCTTTGACTTTGACTTTCAAATATTTGAGTTTGACTTTTATGAGGACTTCCAAATACAGCAGTATTTATAAGAACCGCTTTAAATATAAATTCTGGAGCAACACATAGAACTTCATGATTTTTGATTGCTATTTTTACACTCCTTATCTCAGCACTTTTATTTAACGGAGCATTTAAATTTTTACCATTTCCTATTATTTCAGCAATTTTAATGAATATTGCTTTATGATTAATAGACATAAATTTACTTAAAAAACTCTACACATTAGAAAAAACAGCATTTTTTATTACTATTACTACCACAATTTTTGCAGTAGTTTTTGAAGCAACCTATTGAATACTTATTTGAACTGCGATTACTTTGATTATTTATATCAGAAAAATAACTAACAGTAATGCAAATATTAGTATTTTTAGAAAAAATGGAGAAGTTGAAAAAATATCTCTTTCAAAATATCTTCAAAAACAACAAGATTGAGATGTAATTTTAACAAAATTTTCATGATGATTGAATTATCTCAATATCGAATGAAATATTGCAGCAATTGAAAAACTTAATGCAAATCAAAAAGTTATCATTTCTTTATGACATATTTGAAATATCGATGTTGATTGAATTGAAGCAATTGATGAAATGATTGATACCCTAGAAGCAAATAGAATTGATGTTTATATTTCTTGAAGTAAAGATTTTGATTTTATATCAAAACTTCATAGTTTCCAAAGATTAGAAAAGGCAGGAAAGATATTCTCATCTTCTACTGAAGCATTAGATGCTGTTGCCACAAATAAAAAATAAAATATTTGTAAAAATATTGTTATAAAAGAAAATACTATATCATTTATAGTATTTTCTTTTGACTTTTTTTCAAATAATATTAAACTATGAATACTATATAAAGTATAGTAATTATTTTTTTTAAAACAAATATTATGGCAACACAAAATAGTGAAAATGCATTAGAAAATGCAAGAAAACAAATGAAACAAGCATTTGATTTAAATACAGATTTTCAAAACGATGAAAATAAATTTCAAATTATTTCGTATCCTAAAAGAGTAATTGAAGTGAGTATCCCAGTAAAAATGGATGATGGAAGTGTACAAGTATTTACATGATATAGAAGTCAACATAATGATTCAAGAGGAGCGTTTAAATGAGGAATTCGTTTTCATCCCGATGTAAATTTGGATGAAGTAAAAGCACTTTCTATTTGGATGAGTATGAAAACAGCAGTAGTTGATATTCCACTTGGTTGAGGAAAATGATGAATTATTGTAAATCCAAAAACTCTTTCTGCATGAGAATTAGAAAGACTTTCAAGAGGATATGTGAGAGAATTATATAAATATATTGGACCTGAAACTGATGTCCCAGCTCCAGATGTAAATACAAACCCACAAATTATGGCTTGGATGATGGATGAATATTCTCGTTTAGTTGGAGTATATTCACCAGGAAGTTTTACAGGAAAACCACTTACTTCAGGATGAAGTCTTGGAAGAAATAAAGCTACAGCTCAAGGTTGAGTGTATGTATTACAAAAAATATTAGAACTTGAAAAAATAGAATTAAAAGGAAAAAAAGTAATTATCCAATGAGCAGGAAATGCAGGACTTACTATGACAAGATTACTGAGTGATCTTTGAGCAATTATTATTTGAGTAGCAGATAGTTCAGGATGAATTTATAATGAAAATGGAATTGATTTAGATGAAGTAGAAAGATTGAAAAAAGAAAGAAAATCAGTAAATGAATATGTAAATGCTAAAAAAGTTTCTTCAAGTGAGATTTTAGAATTACCAACTGATATTTTAATTCCAGCTGCTTTAGAAAATCAAATTACAAAACTAAATGCTTCAAAAATCCAAGCAAAAATTATTCTCGAATTAGCAAATGGACCGGTTACAAAAGAAGCTGATGAAATACTTTTTGCAAATGGAGTTATGGTAATTCCAGATATTTTAGCAAATGCTTGAGGAGTAATGGTGAGTTATTTTGAACAAGTACAAAATAATATGAATTATTATTGGTCAGCAGAAGAAGTAGAGGAAAAATTAAAAGCAAAAATGACTCTCGCAGCGAGTCAAGTACATGCAATGACAAAAAAATATAATACATTTTTTAGATCAGGAGCTTATATGATTGCTATGAAAAGAATTTTTGATGCGATGCATGATAGAGGAGAAATATAAAAAATATTTTTGAAAAATGTAAAAAATAACTATAATGAGAACCATTATTATTTAAATAACAAAAAAATATGAAACACGAATTACCACAATTACCATATGAGTTAGATGCTCTACAACCATATATTTCAAAGGAAACTTTAGAATATCATTATGGAAAACATCATAAAACTTATGTTGATAATTTAAACAACTTAATTATTGGAACTGAATATGAAAATCTTTCATTAGAAGAAATTGTAAAAAAATCACTTTCAGGACCAATATTTAATAATTCTGCTCAAATTTGGAACCATACATTTTACTTTTTTGGATTTTCTCCAAAAAGTACTTTAACTCCAGAAGCAAAAACTTTAGAACTTATTGAAAGAGATTTTGGAAGTTTTGAAAAGTTTAGAGAAGAATTTACAAAATCTGCTCTATGAAATTTTGGATCTGGTTGGACTTGGTTGGTTATTAATCAAGATGGAAAACTAGAAATAGTAAACACTTCAAATGCTGGGAGTATATTAACTCATGAATGAAAAAAAGCACTTCTGACTTGTGATGTTTGGGAACATGCTTATTACATTGATACAAGAAATGCAAGACCAAAATATTTAGAAAATTTTTGGCAAATCATTGACTGGAAAAGAGTAGAAAGTTTAA
Source organism: Patescibacteria group bacterium (assembly GCA_034675265.1). Classification (GTDB taxonomy): domain Bacteria; phylum Patescibacteriota; class Gracilibacteria; order BD1-5; family UBA6164; genus UBA7396. Next base: position 2,336 of record JAUCDK010000009.1, on the reverse strand, counting down.
TATAAAAAGAAAAACCTCTCCGATATATCGGAGAGGTTTTTTGTTAATATGAATTGATTTTTTATATAAAATAATATAATCAGTATATTGTTTTATAATTTATTATAAATATGAAAAAAATTATTATGATAATAGCTATTTTTAGTATGTTTTATTCATTTTCTTATGTAAAAGAAAATATTTTCACAACTTTTCATAAAATATATATCCATTATTCAGTCAATAATTTGATATATAGAATTTCCTAAAACAGTACAATATGAAAAAAATGGACAAACAAAAATGATTCGTGACAATCAATATTTTATAGATATGGGCAATTTTGCAGTTTTTTCAAAAATTCCATACACTGATGAAGTAATGAATTATTTTATAAGTAAAATTTGAGGAGAAAAGAATTTTTTAAATATCTTAAATTCTGAAAGATGAAAATTACCAAAAATAAAAATATTATGAAGCGATTATAGATGTAGTGACTTTAGTAAACTTTATTTTAAAAAAAATAATATTTCAACTCAAGACACACAATATAAACCTTGTATGTTTGAAGAAAAAAAAGAATTTTCTACTAATACTCAAAATAGTGAGGTATATTCAATTCATTCTGAAAAAAATAAAAATATAAAAATAAAAATTTTTCCAATTGACCAAAGAAAATATATATTTGATTCTTATGACGAGTTTGAATTTTGAACTTCAGTTGCATTATTTTTGTTAGATCCTATTTTGGATTATTATAACCTAAGAATAGCATTTATTGATTGAAATAATAAGTGAAATCTTTCTTTTTCTCAAGATAAAATCATAAAAAAATATCAAATAGTACAATATAATAGAGTTTGAAAATATTGAGATACCTTTCTAACATATTGAATTTTTCCATATTATGAAGTTGAATTAGAACTTTCTACTTGAGTAAATAAACTGAAAATAGATTATTTGACTTATACTGTTTGAGATTATTATGGATATTATATTTCTGAATAAAAAAGTATAAAAAAATTTGCTAAAATGAGAATTATTCTTATAATGAAACTATATTTTATATAGTAATTAAAAGATATGAGTAAATTTTATGATTTTTCCGCACATACCATTGCAGGAAAAGAAATAAGTATGAAAGATTATGAATGAAAAGTAGTAATAGTAGTAAATACAGCAAGTAAATGTGGTCTTACTCCACAATATGAATGATTAGAAACTCTTTATAAAAAATATAAAAATGATGGATTGGTGATTTTAGGTTTTCCTTGTAATCAATTTTGAAATCAAGAACCTTGAGATGAAAAATCTATTTCAGAATGATGTTTAATTAATTATGGAGTAACATTTCCAATGTTTGCAAAAATAGAAGTAAATGGAAAAAATACACATCCAATTTTTGTGTATTTAAAGAAAGAACTTTCATGACTTTTAGGAGGATGAATAAAATGGAATTTTACTAAATTTCTTCTTGATAAACATGGAAATCCTATAAAAAGATTTGCTCCAACTACAAAACCAGAAGAGATGGAAGAAATTATTTTGGAATATTTAAAAAAATAAATATATTGATTACCATTTAACCATTAGAAACAATTTATGACAACACATGATTTAATAATTATTTGAGCTGGATCAGCTTGATATCCAGCTGGAATGTATGCTTCAAGATACAAAATTAAAAATATAATTATCTGAGCTCAACCTGGAGGTGCACTTGCAACTTCACACAAAGTAGAAAATTGGCCAGGAGTTATTTCAGCACCAGGAAAAGAAATTATGGACAATTTTAAAGCTCACGCAGAAGAATTCGGTTCAGAAATCTTAAATGAAATGGTAACAGATTTAGAAAAAAAAGGAGATATTTTTTATGTAACAACCAGTTCATGAAAAGAATTTTCTTCAAAATATGTAATTATTGCTACTGGAAATTCTCATAAACATCTTTGAGTAAAAGGGGAAAATGAATTTCTTTGAAAATGAGTTTCGTACTGTGCAACTTGTGATGGAAATTTCTTTAAAAACATGACAGTTGTAGTAGCAGGTTGATGAAATACAGCACTTACTGAAGCAATTTATCTTTCAGATATTTGTAAAAAAGTGTATTTAGTACATAGAAGAGATACATTTAGAGCAGAAACTACTTGGGTAGAACAAGCGAAAAAAAGAGAAAATATTGAATTTGTATTAAACGAAGAAATTGACGAAATTGCAGGAGGATTTTTTATGGAAAAAGTAGTTTTAAAATCAGGAAGAGAATTAGCTGCAGAAGGAATATTTGTTGCAGTTTGAACCAATCCAAATGTTTGAGTGGTTGAAAAACTTGCTCCTGAAAAAGATGCAGAGGGATGTTT
>JAUCDK010000008.1:0-40434 GCA_034675265.1 Patescibacteria group bacterium | reverse complement strand
GAATATATGTTAGCTGTTGACTTTTAAGTTTTTTATAGTATCTCTTGGGATTTAAAGCTTGTGTATCTTATAAAAATAATCTTAAATGTCAAACTTAATTTTAACTTTATTTTTATAAGATGGTGGGCCTGGTTGGAATTGAACCAACGGCCAATCGGTTATGAGCCGACTGCTCTAACCCCTGAGCTACAGGCCCTTGTCTCCTATGGAAGCAAATGGCGGAAGGGATGGGATTCGAACCCACGGTACCTATAATAGGTACACTCCCTTAGCAGGGGAGCCCTTTCAGCCACTCAGGCACCCTTCCAAAAAAATTATAAGTTAGAATATATTTCACTTCTAACTTTTTTTACTTCTTTATTTTTAATGGCGGAGAGATAGGGATTCGAACCCTAGATGACTTTCGCCATGCCGGTTTTCAAGACCGGTGCAATCGACCACTCTGCCATCTCTCCAGATATTAATAAGACATTTTAATGTACAATATATTTCTTTTTGTTTTTTATCATTTTTATATTCGTAGTCTGAATATAAAAATGGCTCCCCCAGTTGGATTCGAACCAACGACCAAATGGTTAACAGCCATCTACTCTACCGCTGAGCTATGGAGGAATATTTAGTAATGCTTACATTCTTAAGGAGTAACATCTTGCATCTATGACATTTCCTAATGAAGCGAGAAGAATTGTATTTTTTTTTTACTAAATGTCAAAGGTTTTTTAACATTTTTTTGTCATTTATAAAAAATAGCTTAAATAAGCCATTATATATTCTAATATTTTTACTATTCTATTCATTCTGTATATTTTATTTGAACAAAAAAAGCTCATTCAGTATGAATGGCTTTTCTTTAATATAATTATACATCTAAGTTTTTAACTTGTTTTGCCCTTGTTTGAATGAATCTTCTTCTTGGCGCTACCTCATCTCACATAAGTACTTTAAATATCTCATCTGCTTTTTTAGCATCTTCAATAGTTACTTTGTACATTTTTCTTACTTCTGGATCCATAGTAGTTTCCCAAAGTTGTTCAGGATTCATTTCCCCAAGACCTTTATATCTTTGAATATTTTCTCATGTAATTCAATGTTCTCAAATAATTCTTTCTTTTTCTTCATCTGAATATACATACCATGATTGTTTTCCTTTTGATAATTTATAGAGTGGTGGTTGTGCAATATATAAATATCCTCCGTCAACTACTCATCTCAAATATCTAAAGAAAAAAGTAAGAAGTAGTGTTCTAATATGTGCCCCATCAACATCTGCATCTGTCATGATAACAATTCTATGATATCTTAATTTTGAAACATCAAAGGTTTCTCCAACAGAAGTTCCAAGTGCAATAATAAGATTTTTAATTTCTTGATTTCCAAATATTCTATCTATTCTTGCTTGTTCTGTATTAAGAATTTTACCTCTTAATGGAAGAATTGCTTGAATCTCTCTATTTCTTCATTGTTTTGCTGAACCTCAGGCTGAATCTCCCTCGACTATATAAAGCTCTGAAAGTTCTGGTTTTCTTGAAGAACAATCTGCTAATTTCCCTGGAAGTGTCATTCATTCAAGAGCCCCTTTTCTGATAATTGTATCTCTAGCAGCACGAGCAGCGAGTCTTGCTTTTGCAGCCAAGAATACTTTTTCAATGATTGCTTTTGCAGCTGATGGATTTTCTTCTAAGAATTCTCAAAATTTTTCTGAAAATACACTATCTACTGCTCCTCTTGCTTCTGGAGTTCAAAGTTTTGATTTTGTTTGTCATTCAAATTGAGGATCAACTACTTTTACTGAAATAACTGTAGTAATTCATTCTATAACATCTTCATTAGTAAGATTTGCGTCTTTTTCTTTTAAAATTCCTTTATCTCTTGCATATTTATTTATAGTTCTTGTTAGAGCTGTTCTAAATCATACCATATGAGAACCTCATTCTGGAGTATGAATATTATTTACAAAAGAAATGATGTTATTTGAATATTCTTTATTATATTGCATTGATACTTCAACGAATATATCATTTTTTTCTTTTTCTACATAAAATATCTCCCCAATTGGTTCTTCTGTTTTATTAAGAAAGTTTACGTATGATTTAATTCATCATTCGAAATAGAATTTATATCTTTGTCATGATCTTTCATCAATAATTTTTAATGTAATTCATTTTGTAAGATATGCTTGTTGTCTGAGTCTATTAAGAATAGTTGTATAATCAAAAATAGTGGTAATTTTGAAAATTTCTGCGTCTGGCCAAAATTTAATAATAGTTCATGTTCTATTTGATTTCCCTATTACTTCAATATCACCTTGAGTAATTCATTTTTCAAAAGCAAGAAAGAATTTTTTCCCTTCTCTTTCAACAGTAGCTTCCATACGAGTTGAAAGTGCATTTACTACTGATGATCATACTCAGTGAAGTCCTCAAGATACTTTATATCCGCCTCAACCAAATTTTCACCCAGCATGTAAAACCGTTAATATAGTTTCAAGAGATGATTTTCATGTTTTTGGGTGAAGTGCTGTAGGAATTCATCTTCCATTATCTTCCACCATACAACTTCCGTCAACTCACAACGTAACTATAATAGTATCACAATGTCATGCCATTGCTTCGTCTATCGAGTTATCAACAATTTCCCAAACAAGGTGATGTAATCATCTTTCATCTGTTGATCAGATGTACATCCCAGGTCTTTTTCTTACTGGTTCAAGTCATTCTAAGACTTGGATACTTTCAGCTCAGTAGTTTGAATTCTCTTGTGCCATCTCCATTATTGATTAAATTTTATTGTACATATCCTTTATTGATACATCTGTTTCAATATATTTTTTTTGATTAATAAATCAAGTTTTAATCTATTTTTAAGTCTTGTGTAATAGGAAATCATTGCAATTCTAACATTTTTCTTAAAAATTTTCATTCTAAATCTCAAACTAAAAAATGCATATGTAAATGTTCTACACTTCTTGAATTTTCATTTTGCATAGATTCTCTGGTGAAAGAAAAATATTCCTCTTTTCCAAAAAAATCCCTTACAATAGTATGAACTTGTCATAATTCTTCAAAATGTTCTTTTGATAATTCATAAGAAAACTGTATATGCTCTATTGGAACAGCCATAATATGTCTATGGTCTCCTGAATAAGAAGAAAGACAATGAAGAATGTACCAATATTTTCATTCCCATATAATAGAATTGTTTTGTGAAACATTACAAAAAGGACAATTGTCCTTTCCATATCTACCTGGTCATTTTAATTTATGATATTCTTCTCTTGAAATTGGTTGAAACATAACTTTTAAATTATTCACTAATTTTTGAAGCAGCTTCAAGTTTTGCTTGTTCATCTGCTAATGCTAATGCATCTATAATATGTCCAAGTTTTCCCATCATAATTTGAGGAATACTTGAAAAATTTTGTCCTATTCTATGATCTGTTACTCTGTCTTGAGGAAAATTATAGGTTCTAATTTTTTCACTTCTATCTCCACTTCAAACTTGAGATAATCTTTGTTCTCATCTTTCTTGTGCTCTTTTTTCTTCCTCTACTGCATAAATTTTACTTCTCAAGATTTGAAAAGCTTTTTCTTTATTTTTATGTTGAGATCTTCCATCCTGACAAAAAACTGAAATTCCTGTTGGAATATGTGTCATATGAATAGCTGAGTCTGTTTTATTTACGTGTTGCCCTCCTGCTCCTGAAGCACGAGTTGCTTTAATATCTAAATCTTCTTCTTTAATATCAATATCAAGTTCATCAACTTCTGGCATGATTGCAACAGTAATAGTTGATGTATGAACTCTTCCTTTACTTTCTGTTTCTGGAATTCTTTGTACTCTATGTACTCATGATTCATATTTAAATTTTGCGTATGCTCATTCTCATTTTACCTCAAACATCACTTCTTTTATTCATCATGTTTCATTTAAACTTTGTTCTGAAATTTCTGTTTTAAATCATTCATTTTCAGCAAATAACATATATGCTTTGGTAAGTTCTGATGCAAATAAAGATGCTTCATCTCCACCAGCTGCTGCTCTTACTTCCACTATAATATTTTTATCATCATCTCTATCTTTTGGAAGAAGTGAATATTTAATTTTTTCTTCTAAGTCTACAATACTTTGTTCTGATTCGTCTTTTTGCATTTTTGCAAGTTCTCTCATATCCTCATCTTTTTCATTATAAAGAATATCAACTGCTTCATTTAATGATTGATATGCTTGTTTATATTCTTTATACAATTCAACCGTTCCTTCTAATTGTTTTTTTCTTGAAGAAAGATCTCTGACTTTTTTTTGGTCTTTAAATACCTCTGGGTTTGAAAGTTCTTGAGTTAAATTATCGTAGTCTTTTACTAAATTATCTAAATTGAATTTCATAAAATGTTATTAATTATAAGTATCATTTTGTTTCTAATATAATGAAAAACTAGAAAATATCAAGATATTATCCATTATCTTATTTTTTTGATAATATCTTTAAAATCAAATGTTAGATTAAGTTTTTCTTAAACCACTTCGAATTACAAATTATATTTTAATTTTTCTAGTGGAATTTCTTTATTTACTACTAAAATTTTTGGTGAAAATCAATTATTATCACTTCATTCAAAGAAGAAACTATTATCCAAATTTTCATTTTCTAAAATTATTTGTAATTTTGCTTCTACTTTTTTAATTACTCAAAGTTTGTCTAAAACATCATACACTCTCATTACAGCTTCGTCATTTGAAAAATCTGTCATTCTTACAATTTGTTCTAATCTTTTTCCACTTGCTTTAAAAAGATAATCTCCCATATATTCTAATTCAACATTTTTAGGATCTTCAACTTGTTTTAAATCAATAACTCTTAGTTCTTCTTGATTAATAAATTTAATTTGTTCATGTTCAACCACTGAAGTAGAAAAATTATCAATTAAATAATCTTTTAATTTTTCAATTCATTCTCCAGTTGCTGCTGAGATAACAAATACTTTTTTCTTATTAAATCTTTTTGAGAATTCCTCTACAATAAAGTCTTTCATTTCTTTATCGAGTAAATCTCATTTTGAAAATACAATAATTTCTTCTTTTTTTGCTAAATCAGGAGAAAAAGCTCAAAGTTCATAACGAATATTTTCATAATCTTCTAACACTTGATCAAGTCTATATAAATCTAATAAATGTAATAAAACTTTTGTTCTTTCAATATGTTTCAAAAATTCTATTCCAAGTCATTTTCCTTCACTTGCTCAGGGAATCAATCCAGGAACATCTTCTAAAACAAGACTTTTTCATTTATGATCTAAAACTCATAAATTTGGAGTTAATGTAGTAAATGGATAATCTCAAATTTTTGGTTTTACATTCGTAACATTTCCTATTAATGTGGATTTTCCAGCACTTGGAACTCAAATAATTCCAATATCTGCTACTAATTTTAATTCTAAAATTACTTCAATTTCTTCTCAAATATCTCAAATTTCGGCAAAGCTTGGTGCTTGTCTTGTAGAAGTAGTAAAATGGGCATTTCAAAAACCTCATCTTCCTCATTGGCAGATAAGAAATTTCGTATTATTTTCTGATAAATCAATAATCACATTTTCAGTTTGTGCATTTTTTACAATTGTTCAAACTGGAACATAAATAATTAAATCTTCACCTCAAGCTCATTGCATAAGATTCGTTCATCCTTTTTGTCCTTCTTGAGCTTTTAATATTTTTTTATGTCTGAAATCTGATAATGTATTGATATTTGATGTTGTTTGAAGATATACATTTCCTCAACTTCATCCATTTCCTCACCGAGGTCCTCCTTTAGGAATATATTTTTCTCTTCTCCAAGTCACAACCCCATCTCATCCTTTTCCGGCAATAAGAGTAACTTTTACTTCATCTATAAACATTGGTAATAATTAATAACTATAATGAATAATTAATATGGTGGTAAAAAACCTCTACGATTGCCTATCAATTATTTTTTTTAGTATATTGATAAAAAAAAATTTGACAAGAAAAAAAAATATATATAATGAACAAGCTTTCAGCAAGGAAGTAAAAATTTGCGGCTATCGTCTAGTGGTTAGGACATCGGGTTTTCATCCCGGTAACCGGAGTTCGATTCTCCGTAGCCGTGCCATTAATAAACTATTATTTAGGGGTTAGTAGACAGTTAAAGACAGTTTTTAAAACTTATAAATTGTCTAGTAATCCCTAAAATTTATCGCGGAGTAGAGAAGTGGCATCTCGCAAGGCTCATAACCTTGAGGTCGTACGTTCGATTCGTACCTCCGCAACCAAAAAAATAAAAAGTGAAAAGTATAAAGATTGAAGTCACTCTCACTTTATACTTTTTAATTTAAGTCAGTGTAGCTCAGTTGGTTAGAGCGCGGGATTCATATCCCCGAGGCCGGTGGTTCAATTCCACTCACTGACACCAAAATAAATTTTTTAAAAAACATTTCTGTAAAAAGAAGTGTTTTTTTGTGGAAAAATTTGATAAATTTACTTTTATCATTATGCTACAAAGCAATTATTTTTTTTGTTTTTCATATGTATAAAGTTACCAGAGAGGAAGCTGCCGGGATATTAAATATTTCAACCAGAAGTATTGATAGATATATAAGAGGTGGAAAGCTGAGATCTAAAAAAGAAGGAAAAATTGTTTATATTCATGAGGATGATATTAATAACTTTCTTTGAATTGGGAATAAAAAACAAGAAGTTATTGTTTGAAATATACCACCAAAAGAAGAAATTCATCAAGAAGAAAAAACTTATACTCCTGCAAAAATTGATGAAAATTTTTGAGTTATTTTTGATAAACTAAGATTTGAAATAAAACTCAAAGACGAAGAAATTAAAGATTTGAGTATGAAAATTGGAAAAATGGAAGAAGTAGTAAAAAATTCTATTTCAATGATAGAATTCAAAAAAACTCAATTTTTATTAGAAGAATCAAAAAATTCTCTCCATTCAGAATTAGAAAATACAAAAAAAGAATTAGAAAATAAAAATAATAACCTCAAAGAAGAAAAAAAATTAAACTATATTCTTATTATAACTACTATTCTACTCTTCATTGTATTAGTTGTTGTTTGGATGGTAAAAATTTAATTTACTATAAAATATAAAGTAAAATATGTAAAGTTGTTTTTATTTTACATTTTTACTTTTTCTTCTATTATGTCCTCGTAGTTCAGTGGAAGAACAGTCCCCTCCTAAGGGACAGACACAAGTTCGATCCTTGTCGGGGGTACCATTTTTATTTTATAAATTATGTAACATGAGTGAAATTCAAAATAACAACTCAAACAATGGAAGTAATGCTCCATATATTGTAATAATAATACTTCTTATTGTTATTGCGGTTCTTGCTTTTTTTGTAGGAAAATGATTTAACACAGGAAGCACAAATACAAATAATAATACTTCTACTACTGTAAATCCAGAAGATATTGAACTTACTATTATTTGAGATACAAAATGTGCTGATTGTCCAACTCAAAATATTCTTGAGAGTATAAAACAATTCCCTGCAATTGCTTCTGCAAAAATTACTGAAGTTGATTTCTCAGATGCAGGAACAGAAGAACTTATGAAAGCAAATCAAATTACAAAACTTCCTGCTTTCTTATTAAATACAGATAACATATCTGATTTAAAACAATATTTAACAAAAACACCTACTGGGTTATTTAACTTAGATGTTGGAGCTACTCATGATCCTTATGCAAAAAGAAGTGATAGAGGTTTTCTTGTATTAAATGATGGAGTTCTTGATGCTATTAAAAAAGATTCTCGTATTTATGGAAATGAAAATGCTGAAATCCTTTGGGTAGAATACAGTGATATTAACTGTGGTTACTGTGCAAAACTTCACAATGATGGAACTCACGCAACTTTATTTAAAGAATTTGGAGATAAACTTGCTTTAGCATATCAATATTTCGCAATTTTTAATAGAGAAGCTCCAGTAATACTTGAATGTATAGCTGACCAAAAAGGAACAGATGTAATGTATGAAACTATTAAAAAAGCATATAAAGATGGATTAAAAGATAAAGCTGGAATTGCTGGTGCAGTAGAAGGTTTAAATAATGATGAATTAACAGCTTGTATTGATAGTGGAAAATATACTTCAAAAATTGATACTCATATGAAAATGTGATCTGAAACTTTTGGAGTAACAGGAACACCTGGAAATATTTTAATTAATACAAAAACTTGAGAATATGCAAAACTTCCTGGAGCATACCCAGTAGCAGATTTCGAAAGAACTATTAAAAATTTACTTATTGCTGAATAATAAGCTACGAACAAAAAAAGAGTTGAAATGATTTCAACTCTTTTTTTATGATAACAATTTTTTCATAACTCTATCGTTTTTTCTCCATTTCTCCATTGTTTTTACTCTTAGAGATAAAAAGACTTTTTTTCAAAAAATTTGTTCTAATTCTATTCTTGCTTCTGTTCCTATTTGAGTAATCAAACTTCATGACCTTCAAACTATAATATATTTTTGACTTTCAGTTTCTGTATACACATACGCTTGAATTTTTAATAATTCTCCCTGATCATCAATTTCTTCTATTTCCACATATACCGAATGTGGCACCTCCTCAGTTGTATGTAAAAATACTTTTTCTCTTACTATTTCAGAAATTCTAAAATAAATATCTTGGTCAGTATAATAATCGTCTGGATAAAATGGATGCCCGAGTGGTAAAAAATCTTTTATTTTATTTACTAATTCTTCAAATCATTGTTTTTCTACTGATGAAATTTTTACAATATTTTCATTACTTGGGATTTCAATTTTTGAAGGAAGATCAAGTTTTGTATAAACCTTTATAATTGGTGCTTTAATAAATTCTAATATATTTTCAATTTGTTTTTCCTCATCACCATATGGACGAGAAGAGTCAATAAAATATAAAACCCCATCTGCTTCCCTCATCGATTTTATAGCTTCTGAATTAATTTTTTGATTAAATTCTTTTTCATTTTTATGAATTCAGGGAGTATCAAAAAATACAATTTGAGTTTCGTTATCGTTATAAATAGCTAAAACTCTTTTTCTGGTTGTTTGTGGAATATTTGAAGTAATAGAAACTTTTTCTCATAAAAGAGAATTTATAAATGTAGATTTTCAAACATTTGGACGACCAATTATGGCAATATAACCAACTTTTTTTTCTTTTAAATCAGTTGTTTTAGAGAGAATGTCTTGTAAATTGAGTTCTTGCATGTTATTTTTAACTTAAAAATTATTTTCTTCCTATATAATTTAATTATATGGGAAAAAGTCAAATAATTTTGACAAAAACTGCATTTTTCATACAATACTCCAAGCCTTTTTAAAAGGCAATTATTTTATATCCTTCTTTCATGAATAATGAAAGATATTAACCCATAGGAAATATATGGCTAAATACGAACTTATGCTCATTGTAAATCCAAGCATCTCTGAAGCTGACAGAAATTCATCTTTAGAAAATGTAAAAAATGCTTTAATCAATGCTTGAGCAAAAATTGAAAAAGAAGACGTTTGGTGAGATAAAAAAATGGCTTACAAAATTAATTCTTCTGACAGAGGTTTTTATGTACTTTTAAATTTAGAAATGGATGGAAAAAGTATTGTAGAAATTACAAAACTTATGAATCTAGATCTCAATCTTTGGAGACATATGTTTGTGAGAAAAGATGTTTAATTTTTAAATGCATATAAGATGAGAACGGTTAACAAAGTTATACTAATAGGAAATGTTACCAGAGATCCTTTAGTTAAAAATACTGAAAATAGTAAAAAAGTAGCTCTTTTTTCACTCGCTACCAACAGATATTATAAAACATCAGAATGAGAAAACAAATCAGAAAGTGAATTTCATAACTGTGTAGCTTGGGGAAGTTTAGCTGAAAGAACTGAAAAGTTCTTAACGAAAGGAAAACTCGTATATGTAGAATGAAGACTCAGAACAAGAATTATTGAAAAAGATGATGGAACAAAATCATATAAAACAGAAATCGTAATTTCAAGTCTTATCTTCTTAAATAAAAAATCAGATTTTGAAGCAATTGATTGAATTGATAATGAAGATGATATCATAGAAGAAGACGATAAATTTTAATCTAAAAAATTTTATTTTTATAATTAACTTACCATGGCAAATTCAAAATGTCCTTTAGAAGGTGTTGTAATCGACTACAAAGATGTAGAACTTCTAAAGAAGTATATAACAAAATTTGGAAAAATTACTCCTAGATACTATACTGGAGTATCATTGAAAAATCAAAAAAAATTAGCTATTGCTATTAAAAGAGCAAGAATGGTTGCATTACTTCCATTCGTTAGCAGATTTGATCCAAATTTCAACGCATAATAATAAAAAAACTTTAAGAAATATTTCTTAAAGTTTTTTTATTTTACTTTTTTATTTTTTTTTTTATACTATTGGCGAAAATCAAAAAAAGTGTTTTCAAAAAATACTTTTTATTTTTTTTATCGTAATAATTTTAGTATGAAATTTACCTTCATTATAATTATTCACTGCTTAATTTTTAATTATTTTTTATGTCTTTTAGAAATATCGCAATCATTGCGCACGTTGATCATGGGAAAACAACGCTTGTAGACACTATGCTAAAACAATCTGGAACTTTCAGAGAAAATGAAAAAGTTGATGAAAGAGTTATGGACTCTAATGATCAAGAAAAAGAAAGAGGAATCACTATTTATGCAAAAAATACTTCTGTATTTTTTCAATGACATAAAATAAACGTAGTTGATACTCCGGGGCATGCTGATTTCGGATCAGAAGTAGAAAGAGTTCTAAGAATGGTTGACTCTGTTTGTTTAGTAGTAGATGCATATGAATGACCTATGCCTCAAACGAAATTCGTACTGAAAAAATCGTTAGAACTTGGATTAAAACCTCTCGTAATTATCAATAAAATTGATAAACCAACAGCAAGACCAGATTGGGTTGTTGACCAATTATTTGATCTTTTCGTAAAACTTGGAGCTACAGATGAACAACTTGATTTTTCAGTTTGTTATGCTATCGCTAGAGATGGTATTGCAAAAAGAAATTTAGAAGATGAATCAAAAAATATTACTCCTTTATTCGAAATGATTCTAGAAAAAGTTCCTGAAGCATCAAATGATGAAACAAAACCTTTCAGAATGCAAGTTGCAAATCTTGCTTATGATAATTTCTTAGGAAGACTTGCTATTTGAAGAGTATATGAAGGAAAAGTAAAAGTAGGACAAGAAGTAACAATTACAAATAATGTTTGAGTTCAAAGAAAAGGAAAAATCGCTGAAATTTTAACAAATGAATGATTAACAAAAGTAAAAGCAAAAGAAGCTCATGCTTGAGATATCGTTACTATTGCTTGAATTGCTGACATATTCGTATGAGAAACTATTGCTGAATCAGCTGAAGTTGAAGCACTTCCTGCAATTACAATCGATGAACCAACTCTAAAAATGGAATTTTTAGTAAATAACTCTCCTTTCGCTTGAAAAGAAGGAAAAATGGTAACATCAAGACAAATCAGAGATAGACTTGAAAAAGAATTAGAAACAAATGTATGACTTAAAATAGATTTTGAATCTGGTGAAAACTTTATGGTATCTGGAAGATGAGAACTTCATTTATCAGTTCTTATTGAAACTATGAGAAGAGAAGGTTATGAACTTCAAGTAGGTGCTCCAGAAGTAATTATGCATACTGAAAATGGTGTAAAAATGGAACCTATTGAAAGAGTTGCTGTTTCTGTTCCAAGTGAATTTTCTGGTGCTGTTATTGAAAGATTAGGAAAAAGAAAATGAGAAATGAGTAATATGACTGATGAAAATGGAATGGTTGCATTAGAATTCAAAGTTCCAACAAGATGATTGCTTGGATTTAAATCAGAATTTACAACTATTACAAAATGAGAATGAATTTTAACTTCTGCATTTGAAGAATTTGCTCCATATAAAGGACCTATTGAAAAAAGAGAAGTTGGTTCAATGGTTTCAGGGGAAGCTTGAGCTACTATGGCTTACTCATTATGGAAATTACAAGAAAGAGGACCTCTATTTGTTGATCCAGCTGTTGCAATATATGAATGAATGATTATTTGAGAACATTTAAAAGGATGAGAACTTGTAGTAAATGCTACTAAAAATAAACAGTTAACAAACGTGAGAGCGTCTGGAACTGATGAAGCATTAAGACTTGTTACTCCAAAAAGAATGACTTTAGAAGAAGCTATCGATTATATTGGACCAGACGAATATGTAGAAATTACTCCTTTAAATATCAGATTAAGAAAAAAATATTTAACTGAAACTGATAGAAAAAAATATTCTAGAAATAAAGACTAAAAAGAAATGGATTTCATCCATTTCTTTTTTTTATGCATAAAAATAACCTGCTTTTGCAGGTTATTTTTATTTTACTATATAATTTTCTTCTGGGATAACAAGAACTTTTCAAATAGTTGTTTCTAATCATCTTCTTTTTAAATTATAAACAATATAGTCTCAATAAGTTCCATATTCTAAATAATATAAATCTCATACTGTATTTATTCTTCCGTCTTTAAATATAGTAAAAATTGGAGTTTTATTTGTATCTGTAAGAGAATACACATACAAATCTCATGCATTATTTTTTAAACCAAGTGGTAAACTCACAACTCAAAAATTATTCGAAGCTTGATGCATATAATATACTCATATTTTTGATTTATATTCTCACTCTATTACTTCGCTAAAGTTAGTAACTGTTTGTACTTTTTGAGTTTTTGGAGTAGATAAATATTGATGAAAAATTGGAATATTATCTTGAGTTACAATTATATTTGGATATGCCGATTCATTACTTTTATTATTTGAAGGATATACATTAATATTTAAATTATTTCTTATTTTTGAAATATCTGAAATATGTATTTTCCCTGTATCTTCATTAATAGTAAATAATGTTTCTCCTGAAGATGAAACAGTTGCTCAACTTCCTTTTGTAGCTCAGGCATCAAATAAAAATTTTCATCCCTCTATTGTATAGGTCTTATTATTTTTATTATAATCTTGTAGTCTCGTAAGTTCATTATTTCTTAATCTATAAAAACTTACTGGTTGATTTAAGAGTATTTCATCAAGAGCTCAAGAAATTTTATTATTTGCAATGTTATCAATTCTTGGAATTGGTGAATATACTATAAAATTAATATTTTTTGCTCACACATTTTTATTTCCATCCACAACATACAATCTAATTTGTTTATTCATAAGTTGTTCAAATGGTCATACTTGCAATAAAATTCTTGTTCATTCTTTTGTAATTTTAAAATTACTTTGTAATTGCCCTAAAGTAAAATCTCTATCATTAGTTGCATTTCCATCACCGTCACTATCAACAGTCAAATCGAAATCAACATAAATATCTTTAATATTATTATTTCCACTATTTTCAAAAATTGACTCTGATAAATCGAATATTTTCTGACCATATACTGGAACTTTTAGAGATGATACATTTGAAATTTCTGGAGCAGTTGTATCAGATTCATTTTGTGGAGAAAGAAGAATTTGATTCGAATAGGTTGAGAATAATGCATTTTTAAAACTTCTTATTTTGGCATAATAATAATCATTTTCAATTCCCGCTCTTATTAAATACTTCGTTTGCTTTCTTCCTAAATTATATAATTGATAATATGATGTTTCTTGAAAATTTACTAATGCCTCACTTCCATCATAATATTTTATAGTAAGATATGTGTTTCTCAATGGAATTTCTATATCTTTATAGGTAAGAATTGATCCTGGCAATAATGGTTTTTTCAAATACATTGCGATTTGATTTCCAGAAAGATTTACAAAACTTTTTCCTTCTACGTAAGCTTCTCATACCAATCACACTACAACAATATCTTCTTTAAAAGCAATATTTGAACCTGCATTGAGTTTCATTTCCCTCATTTTTAACTCACTATTTCTTTCTCTATATAAGTAATATCTAATTCTTACGCTGTCTTTCCCTGAATATATTTTTGTTCCTGCATTTACTGTTACCTCTGCATTTGAAGCAATATTATCTGCAAGATTTATTAATTGTTTTGTATATAAATGAACTCATGCCATATTTGAAATAGTATCTATAGATGCTAAATTTTTTCTAATGGTTACAGTATTTTGAGTAGTTGTTTCCATATCAAGCGTTTGAGTTTCTATATCAGAAAAAGCATCAATCATATATTTTTTTATATTTTGAGGAACATATGTATCTTGGTATCACATATTCATATCATCAAATTTATCTACGATTGGATAAAATTCTAATCTATAATTATTTTCATTTTGTTTTGCAGTAAATGATACATTAATAAAATTACTATCGCTTACTCATTCTTGAAAATTATTTATTGATGAAATAAATTTTGCTTTTAAATATTGGTTTTTTGAAGAAGAAAGAACAATTGGTGAACCTGTATAAATATCTTTCACATTTTTTTTATTTATATGATTTTGTTTCAAATAAATTTCATCTCCTACCATATAAATAATATCTTGGTCTCCATCTCCATCAAAATCAGCTTCTTTTACTACTTCTTTTCCAGATAATTCATCAAGATAATCAAAAAGGTAATAACTAATTTTTTTATTCAAGAATTGTTCAATAATATAAATTCCTTTATAAACATAATTATATCCATTTGAATTCATTTCACATGATTGTGTACTTTGAGGAGTATTTGTATTATTTGTTGTTGTAGACGTTGTGTTGCTCATTTCATGAGGACCAGTACTTTGAGGAGTTACACTACTTGCAAGTAATTGTTTTCCTTTTATCTCTACTTTTTCAAATGCTTGTTTTGATTCATTCATTTGTTGAGAAAAACTATCAAGTCCTTGTGTTACTTGTGCTAATACTTCTCTTGATTGTTGTCTAATATCTGACACTTCTCTATCTTCTACAAATAGATTTTTAACCGAATCAAATGCTTGTTTATTATATGGATTTAATCTTTGATTATAATCCAAGATACTTGCATTTTGAGATGAGTTAATCAAAACATTTTGAGAAGTTTGTAATAATTTTTCATTTTGGAATGAGTCTATAAGTTGAATATTTTTTTCTCTTTCCTCATGTAAAATAGATTCTACTTCTTTATATTTATCTTGATTATTTTTTAATAATTCTTTTACTAATTCATCTTCTTTGGTAAATGAATATCCAAGTGCTTCATTCCATACTCATACTATTTTTTCATTATTTATATATGGAAGTTGTTTTAGAATTTCATTTTTAAATTCTGTATTAGAAAGTTCTATTTTTGAATTTTTCTCAATTCCTGAATATAATTTTATAATATTTTTTGAGAATAATGATGCCAAATCAAGTATACTAATAGTTTCTTTCCCATTTATAAAACTTGTTTCTACATTCCCATCTCTGCTTACATCAACATCAATATCTTCTGGAGTTGCTGATCTAAAATCAAGATCTCCTAATCCAATATTTAACATATTTGCAATATTATTTCCAAATACATTTGCAGGAAGTGCACTTTGTCTTGCCATTTCTACTAAAAATTCTACTTCAAATTCTAAATTTACAAATGTTGAAACTTTAATAGCATCAACAAATGGAAATGAAAATTGTGGAAGCGACATATCTAAGAAATCTATTCATAAATATCCACTTCTTTCTGTTATGAAAGCAATTTGATCTCATGCTCTCCATTCTGGCACAAATGGTGATGTTTTTAAAATACACATCACTTTTGTGATAAGTTTAAGAATATTTAAGAATGCTTCTATTGCTGAAAGTAGTTTTGGTAATTTTGGTGGTGGTGGTAGATTTGGAAGCTCAACTGTTGGAAGTGTTGGTAAATCTGGGAGTGTTGGTAACTCAAATTCTGGCAATAGTGGTAGATTTGGAAGATTTAATCTTCCGTTTGGACTATTAGGAAGATATAAGTCTGGAAGAGTTGGTAAAACTATTGGTCTTAAATTAAACTCAAACTCTGGAAGTCATACAACAAGAGCAACTCTTATATTATGTAAATCAAGATAAATATCTGGCCATTTTGGGAATTGTATTACTGGTATTTTTGGAAGCACCATGCTTACCATTTTCCAAACAAAATAGAGTAAATCATATCTTTCATTTTTACATTGATGACATTCTGCTTCATAATCTACAAATACATCAACTAATAATTGCCATGATTTTAAGATTGCCTTAATTAAAACATATAACTCAACCCAAGCTTTAAATCTTTTTCCATTTTCTCAAATCCGTCAACCTGTAATTTTAGAAATAGTTTCTATATTACAAAGAATTTGTTCAATCCGGATATCTTTTATTTTTAACATTTTATAGACATCTTCCGGAATATTTTTATATGATCTTAATATTGCAAGATTTTTATCTATTGAGTTAATTAAACTTTGGATATTCATCATATTTTTACATTCTTGTGAAGTTGATGTTTCTACACAATTATAATTATCAATATTCCATTGTCATTTTGCTCTATCAAACTCTTGTTGCCATTGTAACTTTGTAGCTTCAAAATCAGCAATTGTTTTATCAATACTTGCTTTATCTCAAGGCCAAGGAATATTAAAATTAACTTTTTGAGGTTCAATTTTAATCATCGGCATACTTGATAAAAATTCATATACTGATTTGATTCATCACATAGTTTGATTTGCTCCAAGGTTTTTTTGAGCTTCTAATTTAGATATTTCAAGTTCATGAGCTAAACAAGAAGTTTGATTTTCATCACAATTTATTTTATCTAATTCTGCTTTATTTGCATCAATTTCGGTTTGAATAGAGGCTTGTTTTTGTTCTTGAGTTTCTTCTCAAGCAGAATATGATGATTGTAAATTATCCAAAAATCCTCACCAATCATTATCAAATACTCATTTAAAGTCTGGAAGAATAATATAAAGAGTTGGAAAATCAGTAAGTTTATTTGCTATTTCTTCAATTTGTCTAGTTACCCATTCCATAATAAAATCTGGAAATGGTGAAATTCTTGTCATACTTACATCAATAACATCTTGAAAATTTCATTCTGATAAAGCTCCAAAGTCAACATCCACTGCTAAATCTGGGTTTGAAGAATTTCAAATATTCAAAAGTGGTCTATTTGGTGTATTCCATCTTTGAGATGGTCAAGTAGCAACTGTTGAAAGAATTTCTTTTAAATCTGCATCTAAATTTGATGATTTTTTTCCTGTATTTTTATAATCTACATATTCTCATGCAATTGATCAAAGATATGGTGTACTTGAATTATTGCTCGTATTTGAGGAACAATTCCCATTTACAATACTTTGATTTGGATTTCATAAATTATAAATTTCTCAGTCGGATCAATCATTTTTACATCACAATACTGGTGTTGCTGCTACCACACAATTTCATCCTGGTACAAAAGGATGTAATCACATAGGATTTGATCTTCAGGCTATTGATGCAGGTCATCCAAAACAAACTGCAATTCAAACAGCTCATGTCAATGTTGGAGTAACAAAAACTCTTATAAAATTGGCTGGATTGTTAGTTCATAACCATCAACCTGCTCATAAACTTCAACATCACACAGTATTTAATGGACTAATTGGCCAAACTGATGGTCCACAATATGGTCAGTACCATTGTCATGTTAATGCTGAAAATATTGGAAGTCATTCATCAATATTTAATCCATCTCCTATCGGCATTCAAAATAATGTTGGATCATTCCCCGGTGCTAATGGTGCCCAGTTGAGAGGAGAAGAAATACAACTTCATCATCCAAATCAACACGAAAGTCCTGCTAAAATAGTATCAATACCTTGCATAATTTTGTTGGTATTGAAATCTATTAAATCAAGTGAATTCATAAAATCATCACGACTTGAATCATATCCAGGAGAAGGATCATCTCTATCTGGAATACCATCTCCATCAGAATCTTTATTAAATTCAGCTAATTGGTCATTTGCATATTCTAGGTGACTTCAAGTAGAATTTAAAAGTTCATCGATATAATCAGGAACTCCATTTCCATCTGCATCAAGTGCATTTTCAGATAGTTCATCTGGAAGATTGTTTTCACAAGAAGGTGCATGAATTGTTTTTTCATATCCTCTTACAGCTACTGATTTATATAATCAGACTTCCACTCAACAATTTTCATCTTTATCTTTAAAAATAATATCTCCATGTTCTGTATCATCATTAAAAAATCATACATCAATGTGTCCATATTCAAAGGCTTTAGTTGTTAAACTCACACGAAGAGTTAATTCTTGACCTGGAAGTAATGTAATATATTTCTTTTGTCCATCTTCATTGTAACTATCTATTAAGAATGTATAGTCACCGCTTGGAGAAGAAACAAGATTTACATTTTCATGTTCAATAGTTTTATCTCAAATTTTAAGAGAATATTTTGATGTTGCATCCAGAGAAAACATATTATAAATTTTCTCTACATACGCAAAATCTCTCATTGGTTGATTTGTATTATTCTTAATATTTACTTGCAACTCAACACTATCTCATCATCTAAGTGGGTCACTATTAAGATCTGTATATGTTTTTGAAATATTAAATCATTGAAATTCAGAATATTCACTTCTAAGGAAAGTAGTAATATCATTTGAAATTTGTGTTCATTGAGTTGTTACTTGAATATTTGGATTATCTTGATAACTATTCAAAATATCTTCAACTCAAGTAGCAGCATCTTGTATACCTCTTTCAACACCTGCAACACTATCAGATAAATCAGGAGCTTTTTGAGTCGCACTTCATGAAAATGTTTTTATAATATCATTAATAGATGCTTGTTGATTTTGAAGTCCTGATGTCATTCCAGGAGTCATAATAGAAGTTGGCATTTGTGAAAGAATTCCTCCTGTTCCTCTTTTTGATACTGGAGTATAATTCATTTGAGTAAATACTAATTTATCTACCAATGCTTCATTAACTCCATTTTGTTGATTGGTTTGAGATGAACTCAAATTTGCTTGATTTTGTTCTAATTGTTTTAATAAAGCTTCACTATCAACTAAGTTTTCTTGTGTTTTATCACGAGGAATTTGATATAATCCATCATAATATATTGCTCATCCATCTTTTCTTGGTTCTTGATTAAGTACGACTCCAAGTCAAGAATCCACTAATTTTTTATCAAATATTGCCTCTCTTGAAGTTCCATAGAAAATATATAAATCTCAAGCATCATCTAAAATAACTAAATCCATTTTTCCATCTAAATCCATATCAAATCATATAATTTGATTAATAATTCCATCAAATGTTATATTTGTCTTTGTTCTTTTAAAATCTTTTTGTTTATTTGAAAGGAAAATAATTTCTCTATCTTTATTTAATAACACAACATCATCATATCAATCCCCTGAAAAATCTCATACAATAATTGGAGATTTAGCTGATACATCTGGAAGGTAGACAATATTTCATCTATCTATAAAATCTCAAAATACATCAGTTCCTTCAAGAAGTTGAACATATCATCCTCTTTTTAAAATAAATACATCTTCATTTCCATCATTATTGTAATCTCAAACATCATATTCTAAATTGTCTTCATCTTTTGAAATAAGATATCAAATAGTTGCATCATATTTTCTTGTTTTTTGCGTTCAAGGAAGTTTTTTAGGAATTGCTTTTAATCCAATAACTGGATCTCAAATATTTATAAGCCCAAAACTCATAAAATCTTTTGTTGCTTGTCAAATAGTTTTTCCAGCTGCAAATGAGAGAAGTATTTTATTATCCTCTTCCCATCAAAGACTATCTTTTGAATTAAATTGTTCGTATCAAAAATTAAAAAATGTTCCAAATTGGTTTACTGATGAAGTATTAGATGCAAATGGATCATTATAAGCAATCACATATCCAATATCTTCTTTTGTAGAAGATCAAAGATATTTTGCTTTATAAAAATAATCTCTTGCTTCTATATAAATAATAATTCATCCCGCACTTTGAGAATCTTTTACTTCTTCAAAAAGAGACATATCTCTAATAATTTTTACATTACTTTTTGCAAAAGAAAGAGCTAAGACTCATAATACTTGAGTTCATTGTTTAATATTAAGAACCAATCCTGTTTTATAATTTTTTGCTAATTCAAGATTAATATTTGCTGATTTATTCATCACTCATTGAGGACTAATTTCAAATACTGCTTGATTATCAGAATTTAAAAGTCTTACTCCAGTTCTCTCATCAGCTTTTGAAGTATAATTTACTTGTGAAGATTGTAACAAAATAGTTGTTTTTTCACTATCAAAACATTGGGCAATATTTGCTCCTGAACACTTATCAAGCAATTTCGGAGCATTCATATTATAGTATATTTTTGAAACCAAAGTATCAAAAGTATTATTATAAATAGTTGCTTCTAATCCTCATTCTTGCGTAATATTGAAATCTGTTTTTACATCATGTGCAATATCGTTGGTTGTATAATTAAATTCTAAATTTCCATTTGGATGAATATTGATTACTTCTTGATGTTTCGTTGTATCACTTAAAAGTGTTGTTACTCAAAGTGCTTTATTTTTTTCATCAAAAATAATAGAATTTGCCAAGTTATCTGAAACAGTAAGATCTCAATAATTACTTCCTAAAAGAGTGGTATAAATAGTATTGTATTTATTTCCATCAATTTTTGATTTATTCCAGAAATAAAATGTCTCAATTTTTCCTACATTTTCTCATACTCATGAAACAGTAATAGTATTATTTGTTTCAAATAATGATAAAAGTCTATTTTGTACTAATGGATTTTGAGCTCTAAAATCTTCACTTGATTGTAAAATTCCAATATCATAGTATTTAAATCTATAATTTTTTGTATCAAAGTCTGTAAAAAATAATTTCCCTGTTTCTGTTAAAAGTCCATTTTCTCTCATACCAGCAATACTATCTAAAGTTTCTTTTGCAAATGGAGTTTGTCCTTTCAATGTAAATGAGTTTTGAGATAAACTTGGATTTGAAGAAACTTTAAAATATGCAGTTCCTGGAATCGCTGTCCCAATAAGTACAAAACTAGCTTTTCATTTTTGTACTTGTTTTGAAGAAACATTTGAACGAATAATACCACTATATTTTCCTAAAATTTCTAAATCAAGATTTGTTTGATTATCAGTCCAAACAATATTATTATATCTATCTTTTATTTCAGCATACAAAAGAGAAGTTGAATCTGGTGTTGCTTCCATTTTTGATTTTGAAAGAGTAAGATTTATCTTTAATCCTACATCTGGAAGAATATTTACCTCTTTATAAATAGAATTTTTTACTCATTCTATTTTAAATTCAAATTTTATTTTTTCTCACGCTTTTGTTTTTGTTTTCAAAGTTCCTGTTCAAACTCCATTTTTAATTTCAATATAACTATCTTGAGTTTGTACATATGAAGTTGTACTTACAAGATATGCTCTTGAATTAAAAGATGTATTTTCAGATTGATTTTTTACTTGAAGTGAATATTGATACTCATTATTTCAAACTTTTAGCTCTGTTGGTAATATAATATCAAAATCAATTTTATCAACTACAGAAATAGGAACAGTTTGAGTAGAAAGAGTTTTTTCTGCATATTTCAAAGTAAAAGTAATATTTGAATTTCCAGCAAGAGGAGTAGTTTTTAATCTAAATGCTTTGTACGCATCATATAATTGGAATGTTTGTTTTTTTGTTCCATCTTCAAATACTACACTATTTCCAGAAATTTCAGCTTCAACAGTATATACTTCTCCTGCTGCTGGATTATTATATTGATCATAAATACTAAATACATGAGTCGTAATAACTCAACCTTTTTCCATTAAATTTGTAGAAAGTTTTGGTTCAATTTTTACAGCAATATCTGGTAAAAATGTAATTTGTTTTTTTATAATAAATCCAGTTGCATCTTTTATTTCAATGAGTGAAAGTCCTGATTCTTTAAAAGCTCAAAGTGATTTTGGAGAAGAAAGACTTGCAATTGTTTCTTGAAAAACAACCTCACCATCTTCATTATACATTTTTACAGAAAGTGGATATTGAATATCGACTCTATTTCATTTTTTATCTTGATGATCTAAACTGACAAATAATTTTTCTTTTGCAGTTGATAGATTATCAAGAGACGATATATTTGTTCTTAATGCTGAAAAGTTTTTTTCTTCAGCAATATAAATATTTTGACTTTCTGAAACAACTACTGATTGACTTCATGCATCAAGAGTTGCTTCTCCATCAAATTTTGAAAGAGTATAGGTAGAAGCATAAAATAAATCTCCTCTTACTTGAACAACAATATCTTGAGTTTTTCTTTCAATAATATCTCCATTTGAAGCTTTCAATTCATAAATTGCTCTCAAAGTCATATCTACATCTTTTGATTTTGTAGAAAAATTATATTTAAATTGTCCTTTATTCATTCTTACTTGAATATCAGAAAAATTAACATAACTTGTTGCTTGTATTCTATTTTTTTCAGTATTTAAACTTTCTACATCTCTATCAAAAATAGTTTGTTTATTTTCTGAAGAAAAATCCTTTTCATTATCAATAGGAGCTTCTAATTTTGCTAATTGAAAAGTTACATTTGAATAACTATCATATGTTAAAACTGAGCCTGATTGATTAACAAGAGCTGCTTCAATAGTTCCTGTTTTATTGTAAGTATATTTTGATGATCCTGTGGTAAGCTGCAAAAGTCCATTTTTTGCTTCTTTTTCTAAAATATCTGGAATTCCATTTTTATTAAAATCATCTCCTGAAATTTGAGTTCCTGGATTTGATTGACAAGAAGTACATACTTCCATTTCTCAATCTTCATTAAAAAACATTGCAGGAAGTCAACAATTTCATTCATTAATACTAATTTTTGGAGGAAGCATATCTTGTAACCGACACATTATCGCAGGAATCCATTCCCAAATTGGAACTCATTCTGGAGGCGCACATTTAAAGTTTCCTTCAGGTTCATTATCTTTGATGCTTAATAAATAACTATCAAGATTTTGATTTGCTTGAATAATTGCTGTATATGGATTTTCACCTTTTTCTTCTGGATCAAGTTTAATGTACATATTTCTTGGATCTCCAGGTGCTCACAAATATGCTATTTCATATTGTTTTTTATTTTTTGGAAGATAGAAATTGTAATCATTTCCTCAAAATTGATCAGATAAATAATTTTCAAAAATAAATGCATATTTTGCAGAAACACTCGTAAGATTATTCCATAAAATAGAAAATGTAAGTGTATCAATATAACTAAGAGTTTTGGTATCTCATAAAACATTTAGTTCTTTATCTGGTTTAGCTAAAAGTTGTGCATATAAATCTACATTTGCTTGAGGATATGCTCAGGTTGTAAGAATTTTATATATTTCAAGATCTATTCCAGTAAGTTTTGAAGGATTTTTTGTTTGAATAAGAGTATTAATTTCTTGAGATTTTGCATCAAGATAAGCTTTTAATGAATTTTTTGCTGCATTAAAATTTAAAGTTTCTGTATTATTTAATCTAAACAAATATGGATATTGAATTTTTGCATATGTATTATCTGCTGCAATAAAATCAATATATCTATCTTTATCAATAGGAAGATTTGGAGAAATCATATATTGAGTTTGTTTATATAACTCTTGTGAGTTTGGAGCTTTATGTTCTATCCAAGAAGAAATTTTATTAAAATTATATCCTTTTTGTTTATTTCCGACCTCTGTACAATTTCAATTATTAGATTTTATAAGTACTCCATCTAATTTAAGTGAAGATTCATCACAAGCTTCATTTGAAAGAGGAAAATTTTTATATGTTTCATCAAAATTTAATGTAAAATCAAGCTTTGTATTTGTAGTGGTACAATTCCAATTAATAGCTGGATTTCCATTGATTGGAACACTATAACTCGTATAAGATTCTCCTGATTCTCCTGAAGAAGTTGATTTTTTAGTCAATAATAAATTATTATCAAAACACATTCTTGGATCTGGAATTTTTGTTGAGTCTGTTGTTTTTAATGCTCACAAAATATCAAAAAGAGGAATTACTGCATTTTTTGTATTACTAAATTTAAGTTTCCAAATTTCTCCTTGTGCTGAATTTGAAGTATCAAGATTGAGTGGAGAATTTCCTCACCAATATCAATTTGTTTCTGCTTTCAAACACATATCAATATCTCATTGTACATTATTAATATTAAATGCTCTATTTGCTTGTACAAGATTTCATCCGTTTTCTGTTGAACCTCTATAAAAACTACACACTCCAGCATTTTCAATATCTTTTGCTTGTGTTCCATATAAAAAGTTTGTGTATATTTCATCATCAATTTCAAAAGTTTCTGGAATAGCAATATTTCTTGAAAGTCCTGTTTTTACTAAATCATCAATAATTTTTTCTAAATCATTATTTACATTTTTTACTGAATTTTGTGAAAGTAAATCAAGATTTGTGACAAGTGTTGGAATTAAATCAACCGAAACATTACTTGATCAAGAGTTATATCTTCCGGCATTATGAACATCTTTTCTCATTTCCCCAAGAGAGCTTCCATTAAAAATTTGAAGAAAACTTTTTGTTGTATTTTGGATAATATGTCTAGTTTGAATATCTGGAATATTTTGTGTTGTTGGACCTAAAAGCATAGAACTAAAATCTACTCCACTTCAAAAAATACTTCCCACATCTCAAATATAATCTGATTGTGCTCAGAAATAATTTTGCTTTAATTTTTCTGCCAATTCAGCTGAAAATCTATTATATGATAAATCTTCTGCATTTTGTAAAGTAGCTTCATATGCTTTATAATCTACATATTTTACTGCTTTTGCTTCTCTAATTTGGTCATAATAAAAAACATGTGGTTCATAACTATCAATGAGAGTTTCATCAGATTTCCCATTCATAATTCATTTTTCATTTTGAAAAAGTCCTGTTCATGCATAAAAATCATTATTTTTTGAAAAATAACTATTAATTTCTTGAATATCTTGAAGTCTATTTCCCGTATTTGGTGAAATAAATCCATGCCAAATTTCAGCTTTTGGAGTATAAATTGATGATTTATTTAATGTGTATGTTTTTTTAGATTCGTCAAAAATATATAATTTTTCTTCAAAATCAACATAAGGAAATACTGTTTTTTCATAATTTCCTGCATTCTCGACTACAGGAAGAGCAAGATCTCAAATAAATACACTTCAAACAAGTCTTGATTTTCCACTTAATCCATCAAGTCAACTATATCCTTCAAAATAAAGTTTTTCATTAAGAGAAGCAATATTAAAAGGATGAGTATCTCCTGGAACTGGAATAATCATTGTTTTTGTATTCTCTAAAGCTCATTGAATATTTCTTGCATATTTATCGACACTACTTCTAATTCAAGAATATATTTCCTCTTGAACAAAAATAGAAACAAGATTATAACTCTTGTTGTCTTGAGCAAAAATAGTTCCTAAAAAACTTAAAAAAGTAACATTAAAAGTAAAACAAAAAAGTATTGAAAATATTAACAAAAAAGAGAGAAATTTTTGGATTTTTGTATAATTTTGCATAAAAAAAATGTTAAAATAATTATTTGCTATTATTCTAACATATTTTTGTATTTTTTCAAAAGAAAAAGTACTATTTTTTAGCTTTCCTGAAACATTTATTAATAGGTAATTTTATCAACAAATTTTCTTACTAATGGTACAACAAAAAGTGCGATTGGAAGACCGATCAAAAAAGCTCATCCCCAAGCTTGTAACCAAAGAGAAATAAAGTTTTCTGGAAGCCCAACATTTTTATATGTAACAAATGCAGACATAAGTCCAGACATCATACTTGCCATTAAAAAAGCAAAAATTACATTATAATATTTTTTGGGAAATATTTTTTTCATATTTTTCGTGTTATTAAATAAAATACTATACCTACTAGGTAGGTATAGTATTTGTCTTGTTTGATTTGTCAAATAATTATTTTTAATATATAACTACTTTTTTATTAGTAAAAGATTTGAGTCCATCTGGACCATTTTCTTTTCCATATCAAGATTTTTTTACTCATCCAAAAGGAAGACTTGCTCTTGAACCAGCAATATTATTAATAAAAATCATTCATCCGTCTAATTTTTTTGCAACTTCAATCGCTTCTGTTTGGTCATTTCCAAATACAACTGCTGAAAGTCAAAAGTCTGTTCAGTTTGCTAACTCAATAGCCTCCTCAATATTTTTATATTTCATAACTGATGCAACTGGTCCGAAAATTTCTTCATTAAAAGATGATGTTTCTTTAGTTACATCGACTAAAACTGTTGCTGGAAAGAAAAATCATTTTCTATCTAAAGCTTTTCATCCTGTAGTAATTTTTGCTCCGCTTGCTACTGCTCTTTCTACTTGTTTTTCAATGTCTAAAACTGATTTCTTACTTGATAATGGTTGAAGTTGAGTTTTTTCATCCATAGGATCTCAAATAACAAGTTCCGACATTGCTTTTGTGTATTTTTCTACAAATTCATTGTACAAAGTTTCTGGTATTAAAAATCTTTTTGATGAATTACATGCTTGTCATCCATTTCTTACTCTTGCATTTACTGCATATTCTATTACTTGATTCATATCAGAATTTTCAAGCACTAAAAATGCATCATTTCCTCCAAGTTCTAAAACTGATGGTTTTAAATATTTTCAAGCTAAAGATCAAACCGCACTTCCAGCTCATTCACTTCCTGTAAGGTTTACTCAAGCAATATATTTATGTTTAATAATATCTTCACTTAAAGATGATGACACAAATATATTTTGATATACTCATTCTGGAAACCCTGCTTTTTTAAATAATTCTTCTATTTTCACTGCAACCAAAGGAACATTCGATGAATGTTTATAGACTTGTGTATTTCCAGCCAAAATATTTGGAACAGCTGCTCTTAAAAGTTGGTTAAATGGAAAATTCCACGGAGCTACTCAAAAAATAACTCAAATAGAATCATACATTTCTTTTACTTTTAATCCTTCCGTTTCATAGTAAGTTTCTTTCAAAATTTCTTCAAAGTTATTTGCAAACCATCTAATAAGATTTACTGTTTTTTGAAGTCCAGCTTTTGAAACATGATTCAACATTCCCATTTCAATAGTTTCCAATTTTGATGATTCTTCTATATCTTTTTCTAATTCATCTGCTAATTTTAAAAATAATTCTTTTTTATACGAACTTGAAGTTTCTTTCCAAGTTAAATATGCTTCGTGTGCTTTTTCAATTTTTTGATTTACCTCTTCTAAAGTAAGTGTTTCAAATTCAGCATTTAGTTCCTCTGTATAAGGATTTATCGATTGTAATTTTGCCATAATTCATGTTTATAAAATAAAATCACTATAAATTATATAGTGATTAACGAGAATTGCAAGTTTTATTTTTGAAAAAAAACTGAAAAATATTATATTTATTTCCATATTTCTTTATATTTTTTTATGGAAAATATTATTTTTATTATTCTACTTATTTGATTTTTCTCATTTTTTTCACTTGCTCCTTTTGTGCCAACTAGAAACAAAGATTTAGAAAGAGTTGCTAAAATAGCTTGATTAAAGGAAAATGAAACCTTTTTAGAAATCTGATGTGGAACGGCAAAAGTAAGTATTTTTATGGCAAAATATTATCCAAACAACTCAATTGTGTGAATAGAATTTTCACCGTTTTTATATATTATCTCAAAAATAAAAGCTTTTTTTTCATGACAAAAAAATATAAAAATTATTTATGGAAATGCTCTCAAACTTAATTTTAGTCAATATGATATTTTATACATTTTTTGAACTCCAAATTCTTTAAAAGAAAAAATTATTCCAAAATTTAAACAAGAGGCAAAAGAAAATTCAAAACTTTTATCGTATTGTTTTTCATTTGAAAACTCTTGATTAGATGAAAAAAAATATAAAGAAAATGAAAATGAACTCTCTATTTTTGAATACAAAAAATAAAACCTTTTCAGGTTTTATTTTATTTCTTGTGGATAATCAAAATCTAAATCAATTATTTTTAATCATTTTTCTTGATTTACTCTTCTTAATGTTTCTTGAAATTCATGTTTATTTTGTACTTTATATCATTTTCCTCAGAAACTTTCAGCTAATTTTACAAAGTCTGGATTTCCAAAATCAAGTCCCCACATTGGCATATTTGCACCAACTTGTTTCCATTTAATCATTCAGTAACTTGCGTTATTTAAAACGACTACGGTAATATCTAAATTAAGTCTTACTGCTGTTTCTAAATCTCAAAGATTCATCACCAGTCCTCAGTCTCAAGTTATCACTACTACACTTTTTTCTGGATGTAAAATTTTTGCCTCCATTCCTGATGCAAGTCCTGCCCCCATAGTAGCAAGTGCATTATCTAAAAGAAGTGTATTTGCTTCAAAAGTTTTATAATTTCTTGCAAACCATACTTTATAAAGTCCATTATCTAAAGCTACAATATCATCATTTTTTAATACATCTCTTACATCTTGTACTAATTGTCTTGGTCACATAACTCAAGTTTCTGCAATTTCTTTAGCAAGATTTTCTTGAATCTTTTTCTCATAATTTTCTTTTATTTCATAGATTTCTTTAAAGTTCCAATTTCCAGTATCAATATTTGATTTTGATAATTGCCAAAATGTACTTCCAATATCTCAAACTATTTCTAAATATGGATTATACACTTCATCAATATTTGCTTCATAAAAATTGATATGAATATTTTTTGTTCCTCATTCTCAGATTAAATGAGTTGGTTTTTCAATTGGATCATATCCAACAGAAAGTATCAAATCAGCTTTTTTAATGGCGTCATGAATATAATCATTTGTAGTTAAAGCTGCTGTTCCAAGATATTCTTTCACATCTTCGCTTACTACTCATTTTCACATTTGAGAAGCAAAAAATGGAATATTATGTTTGGTAATAAATTCAGTTAAATATTTTGTAATTCTTTTTCTATTTGCTCCAGCTCATACTAAAATAATTGGAGATTTAGCTTTTTGCAATTCTTGTACGAGTAACGCAATTGCTTTTTCATCAATAATTGGTCTTCTAATTTTTTCTACACTGATATTAAGATTTGGATTTTCTACCTCTTCTGCTGCAATATCTTCAGGTAATTCTATAGCTACTGCTCCTGGTCTTTCAGAAGTTGCAATTCTAAATGCATTTTCTAAAATGTATGGAATTTTATTTCCTGAAACAATAGAAGTTGCATATTTTGTAATTGGTTTCATCATAGCTACTACATCTATAATTTGGAAAAGTCCTTGTTTTGATTTTTTAATCGGTTTTTGTCCCGTAATAACCATTACTGGAAATCCTCATAATTGTGCATATGCTACTCAAGTTACCATATTGGTTGCTCAGGGTCCGAGAGTTGCTAATGCTACTCAAAGTTTTCCTGTTAATCTTCCGTATGTTGCTGCCATAAATACAGCTGTTTGTTCATTTCTGGTAATGACTAATTTTATTTTTCCAGATTTTCTTATACTATCTACTAAATCAAGATTTTCTTCTCACGGTACTCAATAAATCGTATGTACTCATTTCTTCTCTAATATTTCTACAAATAGGTCAGAAGCTTTCATTATTTTTTCAGTTAAAAATTAAACACTATAGATTATATAGTATTTTAATTTTATTGCAAATGTTTTTTGGAAATAGGGATTTATTTTTTAAAAATTAATAAAAATAATAAATATAGTCCCCAAATTGGTACTATTAATCATAAGCTATACCATCAAGACATTTGCAAATTATTAAAACGAAGAATTGATACTATTAATAAAATTATTATTGCAATTCCTTGTAAGTCACCATTAAAAGGATACATCATAGCTCCTAATATAAATAATGGAAAAATAATAAAAATGAAAATTAAGTTAAATCATAATCTTTTTAATCATGATATACTAGTCTTATTTATATTATGATTATCATACAAAACTTTAGACTTCTCATTTTTAAATTCTTCTTCTGATAAAACTCATTGTTCTTTCAATTTAGCTAATTGTTCTAACTCATCAAATTTAATGGACATAATAAAAAATTAATCTTTTAAAAGTAAAAGCTCTGGATATATTAGGTTAAATATAATTAATAATATCACAAAACATATAACCCAAATTAAACAATTTAGTACTCACCATCAAATAGCAGGAAAAAAGGATTTATAACCCTTATCTAAGTTGTTATTTTTCCATTCTTTCAGCTCATCAAATTGTAAATTTGAAAATATTCAAACATTCATTAGTCAAACAAGTAGCATATAAAAGATATTGGCTAATATAGGTAAATCATATTCTACAAAAACGAGATCAATTGCAGTAATAAAAAGAAATAAAAATATCCACCAAGTTTTTTCTAAAAAATTTTTTTTGCCTAATACTTTAAAATTATGATATGTCATTGGTAATCAACTAAAAGGTCAAAATAAAAATGATAACCATAAAATTGTGTTTGGAGAGTATGGTAATAAAATAGTATTTTTTTCATATAAAATTTTTTCTTTTTCTTTTAAATATTCATCTTCTGAAAGAATTCATTGTTCTTTCAATTTTGCTAGTTTTTCTAGCTCTATATATTTTAGGTTCATAATAATAAAATTAATAATTAGTAATTATTTTTTCAAATATGTCATATATGATATTCACAATATAATTGGAATAAAATATATAGTCAATGGAATTTTTCAAAAATGATTAATATAAAATAACAATAAAAATAATAATATTATAAATATCAAATATAATTTCAAATCTTCTTTATTTAATAAAAATTCATTTCAAAATTTATTATCTCCAACTGTTCCTTTTTTTAAAATTAACCAAATCCAAAAGGCCGTATTTATTATAGGAATAAAGGAAGATAATATATAATATCATGAAAGATTTATATCATGAAGTCTTTTTATTCCAAGTATAAAACTGGAGTAAATATATATAGTTAAAAATATTCAAAATAACGATGTACTAAAAAAATTATATTGATAAATAGACATTATAAATAAAACATTCAATCACAAAATAGTCGATAATAATAATAAAATTATATAAGTTATTCTATTCACTCTTCCTTTTCAAGAAAATAATAGATTAAAAAATCACACTCATACATTATCATTATATGTTAGCAATATTTGATAATCTTCATTATAATCTGAATTTAATATTTTTACTTTTTCTTTTTCAAACTCTTCCTCTGATAATATTCAGTCCGTCTTCAATTGGAATATTTTTTCTAACTCATTAGACTTAGATAACATAAATTATAAATTATTTGATAAACTATAACGCTAAACCATCATTTTCATCTATATACTTTTTTCATTTTTTTGTAATAGCATACTTCATGTGCTGTTTATCTACAATAATACTTGGAAGTGGAAGTTTTTTATCTTTACTATCTTTATATGCTTTATTGCTAATAAATCATAATTTCTCTAATTCTTTACGTTCATCTCCTGTAATATATATTTTATCTTTCGTAATAATTTGCTTTAATATTTCTAAGCACCTATTAGTATCCATAATAAAAAAATAAAAAAATAAGATAAGCATTTTGCCTATCTCCATTATATATACAAAAATGGAGAAAGCAACCCCGCTTGTCCATTTACCATTGATAATCCAAAAATATATCAAAAAATTGGAAGGTTACTTTCTCCAACTCAGTTATATTTTTGGAATACAATAAAAAATCAGCCATTTATTGGCAATAGGTAAATTAACAAGCAAAAATATTATATAAAACTTTTATAAATATCAAATCAAAATTCTTACCAAAACAAAAAAAGCAGTATTCCTACCACTTTTTTACATATCTCTCTTTTTATAATCTACCAAAATCCACTTTTCCTGTACTCCAAGATGTATCTCAACTTTCCTCTTAAAATCAATATCAATTTGAGAAACTCTTCTCACTCCATCAATAGTTTGCACTAAAGGATCAATATATCTTTTTTTCGTCTTTGAATAGACAAAATATTTTGAAGTTTGAGGTTCATCATCAGATAATTTATATGTATCCATTTTGATAAAAAACTCCCACATTTTTATAATTCATTCACTCTTTGAAGTATATATTTTTTGAATAAATTCCTCCTCTGTTATCGTATATAATTGTGGAAAATCAACTATTTTTTCTCTCATCATAGACTTTAAAATCTCAGAAAGAAATGACATTGATATATGACTTTCAAAACTAGAAAAACAACTTGAATCGTTTAAAACTGAAAGTTTTGCAAACTCTATAGCAATTTTAGTTGTCTGAAAACCAAGCTCATGTTCTCCATTTTCATTTTTTAAAATAACGATATCATCGTACATTTTTTTCACTTCCTGAAAATTTTTGTATCACAAATATATTCCTCCATCCAAAGTATATTCAAGCCTATCTGAAGAAAGTTTTGGACTCTTATTATCTGCAATTGGATATTTTGTATAATCATTAATTTCCTCAATTGATATATGATATTTTTCCAAAAGTTCCATGATTTTTTCATCATTTTTGAGAATATCTGTGATATAAAATTCAGCTGCTTCTTGAGTTTCAGTATCTCATAAAACATAATCTCACACATGAGAAAATACACTATTTGAAATATCATGAAAAAGCCCTGCAAGAGTTTGTTTTCTATCATGAGTAAAATTCCAAATAATCAAAGCAACTCAAATACTATGTCATAAACGGTTTGCTTCAAATTTATAATCAAAAAACTTTGTATATTCTGTTCCACAATTTTGCCCAATATGAGCTAATCTCTGCAAACTTTTTGCTTCTAAAAATTCATGCAAAAAATCAGGAAAATCATGTGAAAATATTCAAAATAACTCGTAATATTCTTTTGGTAGATTATATTTCATAAAGAATTAACTTAGAAAATATTTTTTCTCAAATTCATAAATTTCATCCAATTTCGCCAAAGATAATTTCGTATCTATTTCTTGTCCTTTCAAACTTAAAAATATTTTTATATCTCCAACTGGAAGCCCAAGCATAAATTCTTTTAATTTCAATAAATTTTCCTTTTGAGTTACAGGTGGGATTTGAATAATATATTTCTCTATTTTTTCTTCAAAAACAGCACATGTTGGAGCGGTTGTTTCTCCTATTTCTACAAAATCTTCTTTTCTTGTTTCTTCTTGAGGTTCATCATTTGATGGAAGAGGTTCAGGTAATTCTGGAGTTTGTGATTTTTTTAAAATATCATTTTTTGTAAATGAATTATACTTTTTATTATCAAAAAGTCCGAGTGACTGTGCTTGTTCTCTTACTTGTGTCAAAGTAAGTGATTTTATATCACGAGCAAGAATAGCTTTTCTTTTGTATTCAGTATTGATATTAAGTCCTCCAGAAACAATAATAATTCTATCTGCTTCCATTTTATCCTTAAAAGTTTCATAATCTTTTGGAAAAATGGTAATTTCAAAATCGTATTCAAAACTTTCACAATACAAAAATACCATATTTCCTCATGATTTTGTCATCATTTTCCTCACATCTTTAACATATCAAACTGCTTGTACAATGGTAGTTCTGGATTTTTGTTTTTCTGGAACATTTTCAATTTCTTCAAAACTCATTTTTAAAATCTTTGCATTTTGACTTCTTTTTTCGATATATCTTGAAAGTCCATCAAGCGGATGTCATGAAATAGGAAATCAAATTACCAATTTTTCTCATTTAATAGATTCCTCAAAACTAAATCAAGGAAATGTTTCCAAAGAAAGAGCATTTGAATCTTCAATATGATCAAAAAGCCCGATTTGATTGGTTTCTTTTTTCTTTTCTCAAGCACGAGAATATTTTATAATGGTTTCAATATTTTTAAATAATTGTCCTCTTTCTCCAAAATCATCCAAACTTCCTGAAAGTATCAAAGCTTCTAAAGATTTTTTATTGATTACTTCTTTTCCAGCTCTGGCAATAAAATCCTCTAAAGAAATATATTTTCACTCTTTTCTTCCGTTTTTAATTGCTTCAATTGGTCCATCTCAAATTCATTTAATAGCTTTGAGTCAGAATCTTATAGTTGAATCATCAATATAAGTAAAATGTTTCATTGAATCATTAATACTTGGAGGTAAAACATTAATTCCTTTTGAATTACATTCTCATACTTCCATAACGATTCTTTCCATACTTTCCTCATCACTCACCATAAGTGCTGTTAAAAATTCTGTTCTGTAATATGCTTTCAAATACGCTGTTTGGTAAGCAATAAACGCATAACAAGCAGCATGTGATTTATTAAATGAGTAATTCGCTGCTGGTTGAATCATCTCTTCGTAAATATATTTTGGAGTTTCTGGTTTGTAATTTTTATATTTTCCAGCTCTAGTAATAAATTCTCATTTTAATTGTTCGATAATTTCTATTTTTTTCTTTCAAATTCATCTTCTTAAAAGATCTGCTTCACCAAGAGAAAATCAAGCCATTACCTGAACGATAAACATAAGTTGTTCTTGGTAAACCGCAATTCCATTTGATACATCAAGAATTGGTGCCAGATCTTCATCTAATTTTCTTTTTTCTTCTGCAATTTCATCATCATTATATCAAGATTTTTTGAGTATTTCAATCAAATTATCTGCCATATATTTTACCTCTTCTCTTCCATGTTTTCTCTCAACATACGAAGGAATATATGCCAAAGGTCAAGGACGATACAAAGATACCATCGCAATCAAATCTTCAAAACTATTTGGTTGTAAATCTATCAAATATTTTCTCATCCCATCAGATTCAAACTGAAATACTCAAGTGGTATCTCAAGCAGCAAATATTTCAAATACTTTCGGGTCATCTCTTGGAACGGTTAAAATATTTACATCAACTCATTTATTATTTTTAATAATTTTTAATGCTCTTTTAATGATAGTTAGGTTTCTAAGTCCTAAAAAGTCCATTTTTAAAAGTCCTAAATCTTCTAAAGGATAGGCTGAATATTGTGTAATAATTGCATTTTGGTCTTTTGGTGGATGAGCTAATGCTGTATAATCTGTCATCTTGTTTGGTGCAATAATTACCGCACAAGCATGAACTCATATTTGTCTCACATTTCACTCAATTTTCAGTGCATTGTCTATAATATTCTTATATTTATCATTTTCTTCATATGCCATTTTAAATTCCAAACTTTCTTCTAAAGCTTGTTTGAGTTTTGTTCCTGGTTTTTCTGGAATAAGTTTTGCTAATTCATTCATTTCAGCAAAATCAACTCACATCACTCTTCAAACATCTTTTACCGCAGCACGAGCAGCAAAAGTACCAAAAGTACAAATTTGTGCCACATGGTCAGCTCCATATTTATTTCTACAATATTCAATTACTCTATCTCTTCCATCATCAGCAAAGTCTGTGTCTATATCCGGCATGGAAATTCTGGCAGGATTTAAAAATCTTTCAAAAAGCAAAAAATATGGAAGTGGGTCAATATCAGTAATTCCAGATAAAAATGCCATCAAACTTCCAGCTGCTGATCATCTTCATGGTCCAACTGGAATCCCATTATTTCTTGCCCAGTTAATATAGTCAGCCACGATTAAAAAGTAAGCATCAAATCCCATTTCATGCACTACTACAAGCTCATATTCCAGCCTGTCTATTTTGTCTATTAAGTCCTTATCAAGTCCAGAAATGAATTCTTTTTTTGAATCACTATAAAATGTCAGAGAGAGTTCTTTTAATTCTTCTGGAGAACTTTCAGTTAATTTTTTTTGAAGTCCTGGTTTATCAAGTTTTTTTACGAGATTAAAAATTTCTTGTTGTGAAAGATTATAGTTATATCTCCAATTGAGTCATTTAAAGGAAATATATCTCAAATACCATTCATCTGAAGTAAGTTTTTTAATTTCTGATTCATCTTTTTCTAATTCTTTTGCTTCTTCATATATTTTTTGGTCTTCTTCAGGAAGTTCATATTTTGGGATAAGAACTCATCAAATTTCTATTTTTATGTCTATTTTACTAGCAATCTCTAAAGTATTTGATAATGCTGAAGGCAAAAATCAAAAGAGCATTTGCATTTGTTCTTCATTAAAAAAAGAATAATCTCCATTTATAAGTGTATTACGATCTGGATTTTCAATTTGATGTCCAGTTCCAAGTGCCATAATTACATCTTGTGTCTGTTTATCTGATGTGTCTATATAGTAACAATTATTCGTTGCTACCACCTTAAAATTATATTTATTATGAAGTTCTATCAGTGTGTCTGTTACTAACTTTTGTTTTGGAATATCATCATGATACAAAAGTTCCACATAAAAATCTCATGGAAAAACATCTTCGTATTCTTGAATTCTTGCTATGATTTTTTCTTCTGAAACTCAAGCTAAAATAGCATAAGAAATTTCTCATGAAATTGGCCCAGAAAGACAAATAATATTTTGCGAATGATTTTTTAATTCCTCCCAAGTGATATATGGTTTTGCTCCTGGACGCTCAAGATTGGCAATAGAAACAAGATTAATAATATTTTTATATCCTTCATAATTTTTTGCTAAAAGTACTGTTTTATGAAACATTTTTTCATCTGAAACTGATTGCAAATAAATCTCTGTTCATAAAATTGGTTTGATTCATTCTTCTTTTGCATATTTATAGAGTTCGTGACAACCATGAATATTATTCGTGTCAGTAATTGCAACTGCTGGCATTCATAAAGATTTTGCTTTTTTTACATAATCTTTTGGCTTTGGAAGTCATTCTAAAATAGAAAAATGTGTGTGGTTATGTAAGTGTACAAATGTCATACTTTTGGCTCTTATCTAGGTAATATTTTTTGTAATTAAGATACTTATTTTTTGAAAATTCACAACCCAAAAAATGAGTTTTTTGATAAATAAATAGCTAAAAGTTAGATTTTTTGCAAAAATAAAAAAAGTATGTTAGAATAAAGCTAATTATTTATTAATAATAATTTCTATGAGTAATGTAAATGAAGTAATTGAAAGTAAAACTGAGCAAATCAATGGAAGTCTAGATAAATTACAAACTAAAATTGATGCACTCAATAATGAAGATAAATTTTATAGTTATGAAAAAGACCAAAATGGTGTTTTTAAAGCAAAAATCAACGGAATCAAATTAGATGTAAGTTTTTATAATGAAAAAGATTTACTTCTTGCTCTCAAAGTAGTACAATATTTAGTTTCTACTTATACAAAAAATGGATATTCTTGAGCATTATATGCAGAGGAAGATACTTGGAGTAGATGAGATAGAGAATCAATTATTGACCTAAAAGTTGATAATAGACAATTTTTATTTGATACTACTTTCCTCAGAGCAGAAACAATAAAAAAAGTTTTCTGAATTGATGATAGCAGAAATAAAATGGAAACTCAAAAAATAGCTAATTTTTTAAATCAAGTTCTATGAGTTTCACCAAAAAAAGAAGAAATTTAAATTTCTTCTTTTTTATTTTCATCTTTTTTCACTGATTTCATAAGTGGAAATAATACAACATCTCTCAAATTATCTTGCTGAGTTAAAATAGAAAATACTCTTTCAATTCACATTCCCCAACCTGATTGTGGAGGCATCGCATATTCCATAGCAAATACAAAATCATCATCTCAAGAAGTTGCTTCTTCATCTCACATTTCTTTTGCTTTTGCTTGTGCATCAAAGTTTGCTTTTTGTACACTCGGATCAATAAGTTCTGAATAGGCTTTTATAATTTCCCATCCATTTACTACTAATTGAAATTGTTCAACAATTGCTGGATTTTCATCATTTTGTCTTGCAAGTGGTTGCATAGTTTTTGGATAATTATAAACAAAAGCTGGTCCAACAATACTTGGTCTTAAAACTTTTTTAAATAAATAATCAATAAGTGTTGGAACCACCATTTGATTCATTCCTTCAAATTCAACTCCTGCTGCTTTAATATCTGCTCTTAATTTTTCTTCATCTCCAATAAAATACATTGAAACATCAATACCACATACTTTTTTAATTCCTTCAACATAATCGATTCTTTGCCAAGGAGTTTGAAAATTTACTAATTTTTCTACTCAAGCCTTATCTTTTACCAAAACTTCTTTTTTTAATTCTGGTACTTTTTTAAAAATATATTCAAACATTTCTTCAGTAAATTTCATATTATCTTCAAAATTCCACCAAGCAGCATAATGTTCAATAGCTGAAAATTCTTGAATATGACTTGGATCTGAACCTTCATTTCTAAAATTTCTTGTAAACTCAACTACTCTTTCAAATCTTCAAACCGTAATTCTTTTTAAAAATGTTTCTGGAGAAATTCTTAAAAAATATTCTTCATCAAAATCATTATGATGAGTGATAAATGGTGCTGCTGCCGCTCAAGAAGCTGCATTTCATAAAACTGGAGTTTCTACTTCAAAAAATCTATTTTCTTCATAAAAATCTCTTAATGCTCTTACAAATTTACTTCTTAAAACAAATCTTTGGTATGAATCATCATTCATAATCATATCTAAATATCTTTGTCTATAAAGAGTTTCTTGATCTGTTACTCAGTGAAATTTTTCTGGAAGTGGACGAATTGCTTTTGAAAGAATTTGAAATTCTCAAACAAAAAGAGTTAATTCTCCATGTTTTGTAAGAAATAAATCTCATTTTACCCCAATATAATCTCAAACATTTATAAATTTTTCTGAGATTTTGTATGCAGTTTTCTCTTCTCCATCAATAATTAATGAATCTACTAAATCTTTTCCAGTATGAAATTGAAATTTATCTTTCATAAAACAAATTTGCAAAGTTCCAGATTGATCCATAACTTTTGCAAATGCAAGTTTTCCATGACTTTTATAACTCATAAGTCTTCCTGCAATTTGATATTTTTTTTCAGCTCCAGATTCTTGAAAAGTTTCCACTTCTTTCAAGTTTGAATTATTTTTTGCAACTTCTGAAATATCTTGTTTTCCATGATAATTATTTGCATAAACAATAACTCCTGATTCTTTTAATTTTTTGATTTTTTCAATTCTATCAAGTGATTCATTTCCATATTCAAACATATTTTTCTATTTAAAAAGTAAATTTTGGTTTTAAAATAACTATTTTTTGCAAAAAAGCAAGATTCTATACATTTTCTTTAATAATATTTGTTATTTCTTTTGCTTCATTTAAAGCATCTTCTACATATTTAAGATTGATTTCTCATATTTTTGTTGATAAAAAAAGAGTTCCATATCAAAAATAATGTGCAAATATTCCAGTTTGTTTAGCTTTTATTCCAGTAATTTGTGTAAGCTCAATATCAGCATATTCATTTTGAAAAATATTTATTTTTTTTACGTAAATAATTCTCAAATTCGTAATTACAAATATTCCTAATTCAAACGAAACATAAAGATAATAAAATACAACTAAAAATATTTGAGTCAATCAAAGTAAAGCTATGAATTTATATGAAAAATCTCAAAGAAAAAAATAAATTCCCGCTAAAATTACGACAAAAAGAAACACATATCCTGACAAAATAAGGCGTGTAAAAAAATGACTTTTTATAACTTTTATAATTTTTTCATTTTCTTTCAGTTTCATAACTTGGTGAAATTTAAGAAATATTTGGTTTTTTGAGATAATATGCTGGAACTATTTTTTGATTTTGAAACACAATATTTTGTATAATTTTTTCATAATTCACTTCTGTGATTACTTCAAAATTTTCTAGATGTATATCTCAATAAATAGTTTGTATATTTTCTAATTTTTTTACTAAATCTTCATTTTGAATAACTTCTATTTCACTTTCTTTTGCCATTTTTACAAAACTATCTCTTTTGGATGAAGTTTTTATAATTGGATAATTTTCAAATAAATCAAAATATGTAAGAGTTGTAATATTTTTTTTCATGACAAAGTTTATGGTATTCACCATTAAAACTGTCGTTCTTACTCAGGTAAAACTTCCTGGTCCATTTACTACAACAATATTTTCTAAATCCGTATATGTTACATTATTTTTTTTCAAAAAAGCATCAAATTCTTCTATCAAAAGAGTTGATTCATTCAATCTTACATCAAAAAAATATTTCTCTAAAATATTTCTTTTTTCATCAAAAAGAATCAGTGCATTTTTTGGAGAAATAGTATCAAGAAATATATTCATAAAAGCATTAGTTATCAATTTTGTAAATTATATTATTTTTATAACTTTATGCAAAAAATTATGAATTTTTAAGAGTTTTTATATAATAATGCCACTTTAGATTTTTACATAATTTTATGGACGAAATAATTACAAAAGACGCGAATGGAAATATTTTAGCTGATGGAGATAGTGTGATTGCTATCAAAGATTTAAAAGTAAAATGAGCTCCTGATATAAAAAGAGGAGATAAATTTAAAAACATTCGCCTTACTGATGAAGAAGGGATTATTGAATCAGGAAAAATGGT
>JAUCDK010000007.1:0-40902 GCA_034675265.1 Patescibacteria group bacterium | reverse complement strand
CATAGGACAACAGAATTATTACACATTCAATTTTGACTCAAATTACAACTATTTCAATTTGCTCAATATCAGCTATTACAACTGATTAAAGTAGGAGTAGAAGCTTCAGAAGGATTAATAAGACTTCAATCATTACAAGAAATACTGTCTAAAGTATATGAGAAAGTCCCATTATTTTCAGATATAGAAGCAGAAATTAAAGTACCCGTACTAGAATTATGATTAAAAGCAGGAATATTATAAGTATGTCAGTTATAAACATAACTTCCACTTGCAGAACAATTACTTATTTCTCACTTCACACAACTTGAATATGTATATTCTGAGCCACCAGATAAAACTCAGTTATTACAAACTCTTTCTAAACTATTATTTTCACAAGTATTAATACTATCAAATTTATCAATAGATTCTAACTTATAAAGAGTGATAGGATTTCAATGAAGTATAGTTGCTCCTGAAAAAGAACAATTATTTTGCATAACAGGAATAGAAGTATCTTTTTGATATTCAGTTATTTTTTCAATTAAACTTCATCCAGTTCAAGAGACACTTCCAGAACTTGAATCATTTGAGAAATGAACTTTAAAATTTGTATTATTTTCATCTAAAATTAAATCAGTAGTAATAGATAGAGGAGAATTATGTTCATCTAGAATAATTCAAACAGGATTTCAGATAGTAT
The DNA here is from genome assembly GCA_034675265.1 of Patescibacteria group bacterium. Lineage (GTDB taxonomy): Bacteria > Patescibacteriota > Gracilibacteria > BD1-5 > UBA6164 > UBA7396. The sequence goes on along the minus strand of JAUCDK010000007.1, from coordinate 40,217 downwards.
AAAAGAATCTTTTTGAATAATCAATATTCGCATAAGTTTGAGGAAAATAAGATAGTAAATTTTGTTCTTCTAAATAAGTTCAAAGTTGATATTTTGAATTTGCTCAATTAGTAGAATATAAGTATTGAGTATTATCTTTAGGATCAAAGACATCAGTATTTAAACGAATTTGAGAAGTAATATTTTTTCAGATATATCCTTGTTTAGAAAGAAGAGAAGATCCACTTCAAATGATGTTGATATAATTTTCCGGAGATGGTAGAGAAGAAGTTTTCGTTTGAAATAAGAGGAGTCAAGTTTCAATATTTTTGAGAGTAGCCATTCTATTTCCATCTCTAGCATTTGAGGAATAGTTTTTAAAAGAAATAAAAGCGATAGTTGCTAATATTGCTAGAATAGTAATGACAATAATGAGTTCAACGAGAGTAAATCCAACAGTTTTAAGTTTAGATTTTTTTAAAGATTGAGTTTTTATTTTGAGTATATTCATATGAGAAAGGTTATTATGTAATAATGTGGATATATTACTATAACTCATTTTTTTTGCAAATTTTTTCATAATTAGAACATGAAATAATAAAATACTCTTTCATTACTCAATCTTTGTTATAAAAATAGTTTGGATATTTTTTAGAACTAAAAAAGGAGTAATTATCCGAAAGTCGCCAAACTATTCATCTATCTTACCCCTATTTATTCAAGGAAGATGGAGAGGATAATTACTCCAATATAGCCTTGAATAAACAAACAATAAAATAGGTATCATAAAATAAATGAATAATTTGGCACTGATTATTTTATTTACTTTCCTAAAAATTGCAAAAAAATAAAACCTCTTCACAATAAAACTTGATTTTTCTCTAAAATATTTATAATTACTTTCAACAGCGTTTGAGCAGAAAACACCTGCAAGCTCAAGGAAGAACAGACTTTCAGTCTTAGTAGAGCCTTGCGAAGTTGAAATACTTCGTTAAAATAATATAAATTAAGCAACAATTTTCGGTGGCACCTTTCAAAGTAATTTTGAACCGAAAGTACAAAAAATTCTAAAAAGAAAATTTTTGTACTTTTTTTATTTTTTAAATTTTATATTTATGTTAAGAACACATACATGTAACGAACTTACGCTCAAAAATGTTTGAGAAGAAGTAACTTTATCAGGTTGGGTATCAAATAGAAGAGACCACGGATGAATTATTTTTATAGATTTAAGAGATAGATATGGACTGACTCAAGTAGTATTTGATCCAGAATTTGATGCGACTGCACACGCAACTGCAAATGAATTCAGAAGTGAATTTGTTATCCAAGTTACTGGAGCTGTAAGATCAAGACCAGATGGACAAGCAAATACAAACTTAAATACTTGAGATATTGAAATTATTGTAAAAGAAACAAAAATACTTTCAAAATCAAAAACTCCTCCATTTGAACTTGATGATTTTGGAGTACAATCAAATGAAGAAATCAGATATAAACATAGATTTATTGACCTAAGAAGAAAAAAAGTTTTAAACAATGTATTATTCAGATCAAAATTATTAAACTTTACAAGAAATTGGTTTTATGACAATGAATTTATTGAAGTACAAACTCCACTTTTTACTGTGTCTTCACCAGAAGGAGCAAGAGATTTCTTAATTCCTTCAAGATTACATCCAGGAAAATTTTATGCACTTCCACAAGCTCCACAACAATATAAACAATTATTAATGGTTGGTGGAATTGATAAATATTTTCAAATAGCACCTTGTTTCAGAGATGAAGATCCAAGAGCTGATAGACATGCTTGTGAATTTTATCAAGTAGATTGTGAAATGAGTTTCATTCATAGAGAAGATGTGTTTAAAGTGGTTGAAAGTTATATTAGAGATTCATCAAAAAATTTATCAGACAAAACAATTATGGATGATAAATTCTATACAATGAGTTATGACGAAGCTTTAGAAAATTATGGTTCAGATAAACCAGATCTAAGATTTGGAATGAGATTTGTTGATTTAACAGATATTTTTACAAATACAGACTTTTCAGTTTTCAAAACAGTTTGTGAAACTGGTTGAGTAATTAAAGCAATTAAATTAGAAGGGCAAACAATGTCAAGAAAAGATATTGATGATCTTACAGAAGTTGCAAAAAAAGAATGAGCAAGAGGACTTGCATATATTATTTATGATGAAAATGAAGAAGGTGGGAAAAAATCACCAATTCTAAAATTTATGTCTGAATCAGAAATTGCAGAATTAGAAGCAAGATTACAACCAAAAAATGGAGATATCATATTCTTCTCAGCTGATGAATTTAAAAGAGCAGTTGGAATTTTAAACAAAGTAAGACTTGCTTTAAGAGATAAATTTAGTTTAGCTGATCCAAAAAAATTAGCACTTTGCTGGATTATTGATTTCCCAATGTTTGAACAAGATGAAGCATCAGGAAAAATAGATTTTGCTCATAATCCATTTTCTATGCCAATTGGATGATTAGAAGCTTTTGAAAAATGAGATTTATTATCAATGAAAGCAAATCAATACGATTTAGCTTGTAATGGATATGAAATTTTATCAGGTTCAATTCGTAACTATGATGTAGAAGTTTTGGTAAAAGCTTTTGAAGCAGTAGGAAGAAGTAAAGAAGAAGTTATTAATAAATTTGGTGCTATGTATGAAGCATTTCAATACGGAGTTCCTCCACATTGAGGTTTTGCTATCGGAATGGATAGATTTATGATGATTTTAACTGATGAACCAAATATTAGAGAAGTATACGCTTTCCCAAAAGCAGGAAGAGCACAAGATTTGATGATGAATGCTCCTGCAATTGTTGATGATGAACAATTACAAGAACTTCATATTCAAGTAGTAAAAAAAGACGAAGAATAATAAAAAACTACCTAAAAGGTAGTTTTTTTATTATTCAAAAGTAAAATCTATACCTCCGCTATCCCATAATTTTCCTGAATATTTATCGTGTTGTTGTTGTGTGATGATTCTCATTGAGAGTAAAATATCTAAAAGCTTTTTTCCTTGATATGCGGGATTATTTTTTTGTTCCTCTAAAATCATATGGAGCATTTTTTGAGAAATGATATTTTCTTTTACGAGTTGTTCACCAACTCTGAGCCTGACTCCACTCTGTTCGAGAAAATCATAGAAAGTATTTTGTTCTATATATCATAATTCAATAGCAATATCTCAAATAGATTTTGATATCCCATTACGAGTATTTTTTGAATATTTTTATATTGTACCTCATTTAACATCCCTAATAAAAATAAAATCTCCCCAAGCCTGAGTTTGACTCCACGCTTTGCTAAAAAATTTATAATAGTACGTCTTTCAGTAACTCAAGCACCAATGAGTATTTCTCATATACGAAGTTGAAATCATTTTTTTGCTAATTCAACTTGCTTGTTGAGTGCAAGTTGTAAAATATTTTCGGGGACTATTTTTTCTTCGACTAAAAGTTCTCAGATTCTTTTAGATCATTGATGATTATTTCCATTTGACATCTACTCTAGAGTAAAATAATAAATTCTTTTTCATTTTATCATATAACTAAAGAAAATACAAATTTTCAAATACTCTTGCTTGATTTTCTCTTAGAAATGAGTAGAGTAATCATATTATTTCTTTTATTACAGCATATGGAACAATACAAAAAGATACATGAAATATTAAAAATTTTGAATATTTCATTTGATGAAATTGGGCATGAACCTTCAACCAGTTGCGAACATTCAAAAGAATTGAGAGAAAAGGCTGGACTTGAATGAGTCGGAAGTAAAAATATTATTTTTCATGCAAAATGAAAATTTTATCTCGTAACGACACTTTGAGATAAAGATATCAAAGCAAGAAAATTTAAAAAAGAATTTTGAACGAAAGATATTCGTTTCGCTTCTCAAGAAGAAATTACTTCTCTTTGACTTGGAATTATAGGAAGTATTGCACCATTTTGATTTGAAAATAGTGAAGTTCCAGTATTTGTTGATAGTGAAATTTTTGAACATGAATATTTTATGTTTAACCCAAGTGATAGCACAAAATCGATAAGAGTGAAAACTCAAGATTTGAAAAAAATATATGAAAATATGAAAAATGAAGTAAAATTTTTTACTCTCACAGAAGAAGAACTTATATTAAATTAATAAAAAATATGACAAATTTTGATTATATAAAAAAACTTTCTCCAAATAAAGATGCAAAAATAATCGTTATGTTGCACGGAGTTGGTTCAAATAAAGAAGATTTATTTTGACTTGAAAGTCATTTTTGAGAAGATTATCATATATTTTCTCTCAATGGATTATTTGATTTATGAAATAAAAGACATGCTTGGTATCATCTCAATTATACCAATGTTTGACCGAAATATAATCCTGAAGAAGTTTGAGAATCGTATGAATATATTCGTGATTTTTTAGCGTATATTGTGGAAACATATCAACTAAAAAATGAAAATATTTTTTTACTTTGATTTAGTCAAGGAGCGATTATGTCACATTATTTTCTTGGAAAATCTCCAGAATATATTTGATGAATTATTGCGTTAAGTGGAAGATATACAGATGAAATAAAAAAATTAGAAATTTCTCCAGAAAAATATATTGATAAAAAAGTATTTATTGCTCACGGGACTCTTGATACGGTAATTTCAGTAGATGATGCATATTTACTGAAAGCATATATTCAAACTATGTGAATTTCACCAGTATTTTTTATTTATCAAATGCCTCATACTATTATTCAAGAAGAAATTACCGAAGTATTAACTTTTTTAGAAGAATAAATAAAAATATTTACTTTGTATTTTACAAAAATATATATAATGAAAATGTACTTTACTTTTCTAATTTTTTTGTTATGAAAAAAATATTTTTGTTAGCAATGAGTTTGTTTTTTGGATTGATGTCATATTCTGTTCAAGCAGGTCAAAATGTTACTCTTTCACATTCAACTTATTTATCAGAAAATGGAGTTGATAATGCTGTTTGACTTCAATATTATGGAAATGTTTTATATATTTGACTTAACACAAGTTATCTTCATTCAAGTGAAATAATTCGTTCTGGAAATGTAGATGGAAGATGAAAAATATTTATTTTTGATGTTGGAAATAAAAGAATTTATCGTCAAATTGTTCTAGATAGTGAACTTATTGATTTTGAAGTTAAAAATGATTTGATTTATGCAATTACAAGAAATTCAACTCAAATACTTACTTTAAATGGAAATGTTCTTACTACAAAACCACAAGCTGTAAAAATGTCTGTTGATAAAAGAGGAAATTATCTTTTACTTAATAGTAACAATGAATTATTTTTATATGATTCAAATAATGTACTAAGATTTCAACAAAAATTATCAAGAACTTCAGTAGAAGATATTTTACTTGATGATATTTCAGGAAGAGTTTTTGTGGTTTGATATGATGAAAAAATGGTAAATAATACTTCACTTCAAGTCGCATTTTTACAAGCATTTGATTATAATGGAAGTTCAAGATATGAATTATTTGGTTTTGAAGCACAAACTTTAACTCAAAATATGGCAGCAACTAGACTCTATAAACTTGCACTTTGAGCTGATGAAAAAGTATACATTCTTTGAGAAACAAATGGAGCAAATACTATTTTTAGATACAATGGAAAAACTCTAACAGGAAATCAAACATACTATTCAGGAGATTTTTTCACACAACTTTCTCAAATAAATAACGCAGATATTGCATATTTTGCAAGAATAAATCCAGAAGATGGAAATATTGAAAGATCAAGTTTTTCTCTTTCAAGACTTCAAAACGGAGACGCAAACAGTTATAAAGTAAAAGATGGAAATATTATTGCTGATAAATCAGGAAATGTGGTTATTGCTTGAGTAAATTCTGCTTCTTTCCCAAATAGAGAAAATATTTTAGTAAATGGACAAAAATTAGATACCTATAATGGTTGAGATGGGACACTTCAAGCATTAAATAATAATTTTTCAGCAAGATATTTTTGGACTTCTTTTGGGAAAAGTGGATGAGCAAATACTCAAATGAAAGATGTAGTTTTTGCTTGAGATACTATTATTGCTCTAGGAACAGTTATAAACGGAGAAGTATTTACGACTGATAATACGATTAGAAAAAATTCAAATAATAACAATGCATTTTTGGTAATGTTTCATTTTGATAAATATTCAACTCTTCCATCATACGGACAAGAATCAGTAGGTTCAAATACTGGAAATGGAGGAATTACTTGAGGAAATACAAATACTCCAAATAATTCTTCATCAAACTCAAATCTTTCTGCTGCTGCTCAATATGATGAATACATTAAAACCGCATTAGCAAATCCAAATATAAAAAATGCTGAAAAATTACAAAAATATATTCACCCAAATTATTACACTCCAAAAAATGGAAAAGCAGCAAAAATTTATATTATCCTTTCTGGAAAATTTAATGAAAAGAAAAATGCTCTTTTAAAATCAAAAAGAACTATTACTGGGGCGGATTTAGATGTATTTAGAAATTATACTGTTTCTCTTTATAATTTAATGTATGCTATTGATACAAAAAAATCATCTTCAGAACTCAAAAAATTATTGAGATATTTCTCACAAGATTATAAAAATGTAATGAATATAAAATAATATGACACTATTAAGAGATATTGCACTGAATGCTACCAAAGATATTTTAGAAAAAAATTTAAGTTTAAAAAATCCTAAAATTTTAGGAAAAAAAATAGTACTTGTTTATGATACAGATTCAGAGTTATCTGAGCTTATTTCAGCAGGATATATTGAAAATTTACAAGAATATTCAAATGCAGAAGTTATACTTTTTCAGGAAGAAAAAGGAGCTGAATTAAAAGAAAAATTACTTTTGCTGGAAGAATATTCAACAGTAATTTTAGTACAATCAACCAATTTTAGACTGGAAAGTTTTAGAATTCGTATTTCATTACAACAAAAAAATGTTGGATGTATTGAACACAATCATCTTTCTTATATAAAATCTACTCAAACAAAAACCTATTTAGAGGCTATTTCTTATCAATCAGATTATTTTGAAAAGGTATCAAATTTTTTAAAACAAACATTTGATGCAGGAAATACTTTGAAAGTGATTTGATCAAATGGAAGTGAACTTAGAATATCTTGAGGTTTTGAAGATATGAAACAAAATACTGGAAATTTTGCTTTAGATAATAGATATGCAACCTATCCAATTTGAGAAAATTTTACGGAAGCAAAAGATTTTTCAAATGTAAATGGAGAACTCTATGTAAAAGCATTTCCGTGAGAAGATTTACAAGTAGTTTTTGCGGAAAAACCGTTTAAAATTACTATAAAAAATAGTATTATTTCTTATAAAAAAGAGGATATTCCAAAAGAACTTTTGCCAACTCTTGAAAAAATTGAGGAAGCAGAATGAGAAATTATGATGAGAGAACTTGGTTTTTGACTCAATAAAGCAATTACTTTTGAAAATACTTTAAGTGATGTCAATGCTTTTGAAAGACTTTCTTGATTTCATCTTTCACTTGGAAAAAAACATGGAGTGTATAGAAAAAAGATGTCGAAAGATATTGTACAAAGGTATCATATAGATATTTTTCCAGATGTAGAAAAAATTTTTGTTGATAATAGACTTGTTTTTGAAAAGTGAAAACATTTTGTGTATGAATAAAAAAAGCTCAATCAATTGATTGAGCTTTTTTTATTGTTGTATGATAATATTTTCATTCAAAATTTCTTTATGTGGAGTATAGCTGTCATAACTAAAAACAAGAGTATTTCATCCTTTTTCTACTTCTATTTCAGTTTCATAATATGGTACAAGAGTATAAGTAGTATTGAGCATTTCTCTTACTATTCAAATATTATTTGGTAATTTATAAGTATTTTTATCAAATTTAGTAAGAATATATTTTTTTTGAAAATTAGTACTACTCATATCAAATAAACTCTTTGAATTTTTATGTGAATATTTGAGAGAAATATTATAATATTCAAGTGAATTATCTATAAGAGTGAAAAGAGGAAATTTTCCATTTTCTGCATCATCATAACTATAAAAAAGATATTCTTTATTCGTTACTGGAAATATTTTTACTTTTATTTTTTGTTTTTGAGAACTTTCTACAAAATAGGAAACTATATTTTTAGTATTGGTTGAAAGATTTCAGTCATTTTCATAAATACAAGAAATTTTTTGCTCTTTTAAGCTTGGATGAATTAAGTTTCCATCTTCACATTTATTTTGTTCTCAATATATCGAAAGTGTGTAATTTGCTAATAATTGATTGAGTTTTGTTTCTCACAATATTTGTTTTATATACATAAAACTTTCTCCAAATTGAGGAATGAGAGAATTTTGATAATAAGGCAAATCTTGCGTTAGTTTTCATTCTAAAATAATAGTTTGATAGTTTTTCTTTGCAGTAACATTATTTCAAAAATCGATATATCATTCCAAAGGTCTTGTGAGAGAAATATCTCAAGGATATTCTACTTTATCACTATCATTTTGTGCATTTTGAAAAGTAATATTGAGTGCGTGTAAAGGTAGAGAGTAAAAACAAAAAATAAGGAAAATAATTTTTTTCATAAATAAAAAACATAATATAAATATATCTATATTATGTTTACTTTTTTAAAAAATCAAATATGATTTTTATTTAAAATATTTCTTTAAATTCAAGAATATGTTTTTTCAAAGTTTCTAAAGCTTGTTTTTTAGTAAATTCATTATCTTCAAATTTTTTGAGAGTAATAAGAAGAGTATTACGAACACTTACTCATTCATTGTATTTTCCAGTTGAAAAATTTTGCATTTTTTTGTTTATAAACTTATCAAGATTTTTTTGGAAAGTTTGAAAAGAAGCAGTTTTGAAAGTAATAGTTGTAAATGTAAGTTTTTCTTCATTATCAGAAAGTTCTTTTAAAATATCATCAATATTAAATGTTTCATCGTCATTATTTTGAGAATTATTATTTCCAGATGAATTATTTCCTGAATTGTTGTTTCCAGTAGTGCTTCCAGAGTTATTATTATTTGAATTATTATTTTCACTTCCTGAATTATTGCTTGAAGTTGTTTCATTTACTTTTACATCAAATTCATCTAAAGTCCAAGAAAATTTTGAACTATTTACACTTGGTGAACCATATTCAGAACCAATTTCCCAGTTCATAAAATAATGATCATCAATATTATAAGAAATATTATTTTTGATACTTGGTAAAAATTGGTATAAATCAATTTCTATTTTTTCATTGTTATAATTTCTGCTTGGTATAAAAGTGAAAAAATCCCAACCACCTTTATTTTTAAATATTTCAAAAGTTTCTGTTTTATTGATTCCATCAACTTTTATAGGAAGAGTTACACTTCCAATTTTGTTTCAAGCTGCACCAGTATTATTTTTATAGAACATAATCATAAATTCAATTTCATCTCCACTTACATAATTATTCGTTGGATTTTTGACAATCCATCATTCCGCAGCAAAATTAAGCGGACCATTTGAAGTATTTACTACATTATATTTCGTAGAAAAGCTTAATGAAGTAAGGTCTTTTACTTTTTTTGGAAGAAGAGTCCATCCACTTGTATAACCATTTCCATGAGGTTTTTTTCCCATAAATACTTCTGGATACCCGTGTACCCAACCTCATACATCAGAAAGAGAAATATTATATAAATCTTGAGAATATGAATATTTTTTTGTATTTTTATCATAAATTAAACTAGCATTTCATTGAGATGAAGCAATATTCCAAGCATTTATTTGCATAAATTGTTCTGATTTTCCATCATTATTGAGATCAATTCCAGATTCTGCCCACCTTTCTTGAGGATAATTTAATACAATATTGCTTGAGTTATTTGTATTTTGAGAATTATTATTTGAGTTATTTCAAGTATTGTTGTTTGAATTGTTATTTTGGTTTCAACTATTACTGTTTCCATTGTTATTATTTCCAGTAGAAGTAGTTTCATTTTCAGAAGTAAATACTACATTTGTAGGAAAAGAAATATTATTATCAACACAAATTCAAAGCTCTGTACTAGCTCCAGGAAAAAGAGTTTGGTTCCAATCAAGAGGAGTTATAGTAAAATTTCCATTTGAACCAGAAAAATTTCCACTCCACTGAGAATGTATATTTGAATTTGCTGGAATAGTGAATTGAATTTTCCAGTTAGAAATATTGGTAGAAGTAGGATTTGTTATTTTAAAAATATAACAATATCAAGTATTCCGATTATTCATTACTGAATGAGTAAAATCAGCAAATCAAGACTGAACTTGGAGACTCAAAAGTACTCCAATGAAAAATAATATTTTTTTCATATCTAATAATTTAATAAATAAGGTGTTGCTAGTATAACAGATAAACAAACTTTTTCAAATCTTTTTTCAAAAGAAATATGTTGCAATTTTTTAAAAATCAATATAATTATAAACACTATATTTTATATATTAAATTTTAAATTATGTCAGTTTTAGTACTAAATGAAGAAAATTTTGCAAATGAAGTAAGTTCTGGAGTTGTTTTAATCGATTTCTGGGCTGAATGGTGTGGACCTTGTCAAATGATGTTACCAATTTTATCTGATTTCGCCAATGATATTGGAGATAAAGTAAAAGTTGGAAAAATTAATGTTGATGAAAATCCTTCGTTAGCTCAACAATTCAGAGTAATGAGTATTCCAACTTTAATCGTTTTAAAAGATGGAAAACCAGTTGAAATGATGGTTGGAGTAAAACAAAAAGAAGAATTAAATGAAATAATTGGAAAACATTTATAATAAAAAAAGCTCATATGAGCTTTTTTTATTACGTATTTTTTGGATAATCATAATTTATCATCCATCCGATTCCATATTTATCTTTAAATGAGGCATAATATGCTCACCAAAAAGTATCTTCTAATGGTACTTCTATTTCTCATCCTGGTGAAAGTGCTTGAAAATAAGTATCAGCTTCTTCTTTAGTATCAACATTGAGAGAAATATAGATATGATTTCAAATAATAGTTTTGTGTCATAAAGATTCTAAACTATCACTTCACATTAAAATAATATCTCCTCACAAAATAGGAAGAGAAATATGCATCACTCAGTTTTTTTCTGATTCCTTAATTTTTTCATTTCCTGCAATATCAGGAACATCAGAAAATTTGCTTAACCAAGTGAATTCTCATCAGAAAACAGATTTATAAAATTCAAATACTTCCAAAGTATTTCATGGAAAATTGAAACAAATATTTACTTTTGACATAATTTTTATTTAGAGAGTATTATAATTGTTCTGTATAGTTTTTAAAGTTATTTGCGATATGTTGCCAACCTTCTCTTTGTTCTGTTATAGAGTGTATATTTTCAGCATCAAAAATGGTTGTTATTCTTACTGTATCTCAAATTTCTTCAAATATATTTTCTACCTCTCTTCCATCATCCATAATATATTTTATAAAATTCTTTTCTTCTATATGGGTATATTGTCATTCGAAATCAAATCATTGGCTTTCATCTTTTGCCTCCATTCTGATTAAAAATTTTCCTCAAACTTTTACATCATTGGTTGCTCTTGGTGTATGCCAATCACTACTTCAAGAAAACCATTTTGTCATATGTTCACTTTCATTCCAAGATTTCCAAACAGTATCTAGGCTAGATTTTACTTCTGTATATACAGTGATTTTAGTCATATATGTATAGTTATTGATAAAATATTTTATTCTTATTTTTTATATTTTTATGATTAATAAATAAGTAGAATTGTATGCATTTATTTTCATAAATCAAAAGTTTCCAGACATATTTTATTTTAAAATAAAAATAATTTGCAATCAGGGCAAATATATGGTATACTTTTGTGTATTTTATATTTTAATTAATTTTTTTATGGAGAAACAAATAACAAAAACACATAAAAATATTTCAAATAAACAAAAAGGTTTTACTTTAGTAGAGTTGATTATTGTGATAACTATTTTGGCAATCTTAGCAACCATAGCTTTTATATCATTTAAAAGTTATTCATGAAATGCAAGAGATGGAAATAGAGTAACAGCGTTATCAAATATCCAAAAATGACTTGATATTTACCAAGTGAAAGTATGAAAATATCCTCATCCGGATGATGTATATGGAACAGGAACATTTTGAGGTGAATCATTAAATTACGTATGATATATCAGTGGAAGTTTATCAAAAGTAATAAATATGAATAAAACTCCGATAGATCCAAAAACACAAAATAATTATGTATATTGAGTGAGTTCAAATTACCAAAAATACCAACTTGCAACAACATTGGAAGAATTAGAAGCAGGAATAGTAATTCCAACAACATATGCAGCCCAATGAAAAGCAAAAGTAGTATGAAATTATACCTATCCATTAAGATTAGGAAGTAAAGTTTATTCACTTCCAAGTTTGATATTTGTGTGAACGTGAGATTTACTTACTAATTCTACATGATTTATAGTAAATAATAGTGGAAATCTTCCATATAGTTTAGATGGACAATTGTCTAATAATGTGAGTGTAACAGAACAATTACAACAAATTACGGGAAAAGAAAATCTTACATTAACATGAATAAGCGTTTGATCATATACCAGTATAGAAAGTGTAACTGGAAGTACAGCAGAACAAATAGCAGCAAGTTTATGAGTAAGTGTATGAGATTTAGGAAATATCTTGTTTCCAACAACATGAAGTAATAATGCTTCTAAATGATTCAGTGTAAAATTTACAAATGAAGATTATAAATGAAGTGAAACAACTGCAAGTTGGTTAGGATGACAACTTTCAGGTTCGCTTATGAAGACAGCACAATTAAAGATTCTCTCATCTTCTGGATGATTAAGTAGTCCAGTTTATGCAGAGAGTATATTATCATATAATTGAAAAATTATATTTATTGCTGAAATTTGAGGAGTTAAGGGAATTTATGAATATGATGGAACAAATACTATACAATTAGATTTTTCTTCTATAGTTAGTCCTGCTAGTGTAACATATATCTCAGGAATAAAAGACTTATTTAATAATAAGCTTGTATTTTGAATGAATCTTTCAAATTGAAATAGAGCTGCTATGACATTTAATGGCACAACTTTTGAAGAGTTACCACTTGCTAGTAATAGGAGTATTCCAATATCTGTTATCAATAATAAATTAATATATAGAAATGACGCAGATAGTCTAAAGCTTTATAGTTTTGATGGAATGAATAATGTAAAACTTTCAGATAAGCCAATTTGAGATAGTGTAAATCCATTTTATTTTTGTAATGGGAAATATTATTTTAAATTATACGAAACTTCAAGATGGGATTCAAGAGTGTATTCATATGATGGAACGAATTTAGTGAATGTATCTGGAACTATTGATATGTGAAATACATATGATATTAGATGAGTATGTGAGTGAAATATTTTATATTTTGATACCTATACTGTAAGCACAAGTTCAAATTTGAGAAGTATGCCAGGACATAGTGCATTATGATGAAATCCAAGAACTATGAAATTAAATACAGATACAAATGTCATAGAATTGTATGATTCAAATACATGGTTATTAGAGCAAAAAGGACAATTTAATACTGTAAAATATAATAATAATTATTATTCGTCTCAAAATTTTGGAGATAATTTTATGAAATATGATGCAAATCATAAAAATGGAGAAAATATAGTTTTATGAGTAAATATGTCACGTGTTTCATCTCTTAAAGTCTATAAATGAGAATTATATTTCCTTGCATATGATACGGAAGAACAATCAGGATTATTTAAATTAAATGGAAATGAAGCCGTAAAAGTATGTAATTTTGTATCTTGAGGTAATGATGCTTTAGATGGGAATTTTATTCCGTATGAGTATAAAGGAGATTTATATGTAAGAGGACAACAAAAATTCTTTTGATTTAATGGAACGGATTGTTTTAAAGTTTTAGATACAATGCCAATAGTTTTTAAGGAAATAGGAAATAAAGTTTATTTTTCAAACTCTCAGAGTTGAAAGTATTTATTGCAAGAATATACTTGAATGGGTGATGTTATGACATATAACACAGCTAATAATATACTTTTTACGAAAGACATTGCGTCTTGATCAGCTTTCTCAGGAAAAACATTATCTATAAATGCTACTATTCCAGAAGGAACTTCTTATTCAGCACAATACTCAGCTAATAAGTCAAGCTGGACGAATATTGCTACAAACTTTACTGGAAGTTTGAATACTACAAAACTTCAATGAACAGGAACAGGTTTATATATAAGAATTACTTTAAATGGTACGACAAGTGTAAGTCCAGTTATTAGTAGTTTAAATCTAGAATAATAATAAAAAAGAACTTTAAAAGTTCTTTTTTATTATATTATTCCTCTCACAGCACTGATATTAAAACTGTAATTCATCTTTAAACCACCAATTAACCCAATATATCAAACATTTCCATCAATAATAACTGGTTTTAAAATAATAGTATAATCACGCAAAAATTGAATAATATTTTCTTCTCAAATAAAAATATTTACTCATTCTTGAAGTGGAAGAGAAGAGATAAATCGGATAAAATTATTTTTATCTTCCAGCATTTTTATAATCGAAAAAATACTATTTCCAAGCATTTTATAATTATTTTCTAAAAAATGAGAAATTCAAGAATATTCTAAAATCCCATTTTTTTCTGAAATAAAAAAAGAAATTTCGCCAGTCTTTTTTGCGAGTTCACTTGTGATATTATAAATAAAATCTTCAAGAGTTTTTACATCATTTGATTTCATTTTTACATCTTTTGCTTCCAAAAAATGATTTGGCATTTCTTTCATAAGATATGAAATAAATGCTCTGAGTCATTTTGCAGTTGGAAGCCTTCCAGCAGAATTATAAGGTTGATAAATAAGTTCTAAACCTTCTAACATTGCCATATCATTTCTTACTGTTGCAGAACTTACTCATAAATCATATTTTTTGAGCAAAGCTTTACTTCCAAGAACTTCTCAAGTTTGCAAAAATTCTTCTACAATAATTTTTAGGATTTCAATATTTCTTCCGGTTAAATTTGACATACTAACTAATGATAGAAATTAAATTATTATAAAAATCTTTGATATTATATTTATTTTTTACTTCTTCATAATTTACTACTTTTTTCTCAGATTCTAAAAATGCAGTGATATTTTTAACCATACTACTTACTGAAATAGGTGAAAAATAAGTGATAGAATCACCAAAAATATTTCTTGTTTCTGTATTATCACTCGCTAAAATAGCAGTATTATAATTTACAGCATGATTTAAAGTCATTGGAAAATTATCATAAATGATTGGGTATAAAACACCAAGGGATTCTTTGTAATATGCTCCAAGTTCATTTCCATCAGGATTTCCAGCAAAAAGTATATTTTTACTCATATCAAGAGAGAGAATAAGTTCTCTAATTTCTCTATTATTGGCATTTTTATTTCCTAAAATCACCAAAAATATTTCTCTTGTTTTTGCTATTTCTTTGATAGCTTCTAACACTCTTTTCAAATTATTATTGCTATAATAATTATAATCATAAATGAAATAATCTCACTGAATTCCAAGTTTTGCTTTTACATCGATAGTCAAATTCACTTCTGGTGAAGAAGGAAAAAATGGAGCAATAGTAAGTATTTTTTCCTCTGAAATATTGAGTTTTTCATTGAGTTCTCTTTGTGTATTTTCAGTAAAACAAACTATTTTTTTTGCATTTTTAAGGTTTTTTTTGATAGTATAGAGATGAGAATATTTTTTTAATAACTTTGTATTTTCTAAATCAGGATACAAAATACTTTCAAGAGACGGAATTACTTGAATTACATCTCAATTATAAAAAACAGGAAATGTTTCATCAAAAGTAATAACAACATCATTTTTATCTTTTTTTAATTGTTGTAAAAAAAGAGTTTGTTCTCACCAGAAAGTAGAGAATTTTTCATTTGCAGTTTTGGCTTCTCATTCAAATAATTTATCTGCATAAACATTTAGTAAATGTTCTTTTTTATGTAAAAATAAATATTCTACAAAATCTTTTGTAAAATTTTTTTTATTTTTTGAGGTATTTCTGATATCAATTCAAATTTTCATTTTTCATTTTTTATGTATTACATATAATGGGAGTATAGGAAAAAAATGTATTTTTTCAAGATTTTATTTTTTATAGAATATTTTATGATTGGAATGATAGTAAAAAATATGCTCACCAGAGGTCTTTCAATGAAAAGATGGAATAATTATCCTCGTATTGAAGATATGTGTTTGCTTGATAATGTTGGCTATACAATGCATATTGCACAATTTCTTGCTTATTTGGAAGAACAAAATGGAAATACGGTAAATAGAGAATTTTTGATGAAAAGAATTATGTTTCAATCATTAAAAAGTTTAGTATTATCGGATATAAATTCGGGAACAAAAACATATATTTTAAAAAATGATCCTGAAATATTTTCTCAATTGGAAAATAAAGCTTTGAATTATATTTTGTCACTTGAAGCACCAGAATATCTCAAAGAAGATATGAAAAATGTGATGGAAAATACTTCTTTTGAAACGGAATTACTGATTATTGAAAGTGCAAAAAAAATTGCTTGATGGAAAGAATCAGAAGTAAATGCAAAAATTTTTAGTGATATATATGAAATTCCTTTGAGAGAAATCAAAAAGTGACTTGAGGAAAGTGCACAAAAACTCACAAGTATGAAAGAATTACTTGAAAATGAGGATTATTTAAAATATCTTTCTCATATCAGAAGACTTTCGTATTGTATGAGATGGAATCAACAAAGTCGTATTTTCCCAATTTCTGTGATGTCACACTTAGTTTTGATTACATTTATTACTTATGTTTTAGTAATGATTGAAAATGAAAATGGAAAAAATTATGATATGTGAGAAATGCTTTTAAGAGCAATGTATCATGATATTCCAGAAGCAATTACTTGAGATATTATCACACCAACAAAAAAAGCAGTTCCAGGATTTGTTGAACTTTTAGAAAAAGTAGAAATTGATATGATGAATGATTATTTATTTTCTTATATTCCGGAGAGTTACAAAAATCAGGTTTTCCCATATATGCTTCATCCATTTGAAGGAGAAGTGGGAAAATTGGTAAAATATGCAGATATTTTAAGTGCTCTTTTAGAAGCAAAAGTTGAAGTAAATCACGGAAGTGAAAATTTTAAAGAAATATATAGGACGATTAAGAAAAAAGTAAATACTTTTGAGTGAAAAAGTATTGATTATATTTTAAAACATATGCTTGATAGTTTTGATGCTCAATCTTGAGAGGATATTTATTTAGAAAATTTCTAAAAATTTGCTTATTTAATAATAATTATATAATAAAAATACATAAAAAGTAACTTTTAAATCTATGGACTTATTCACAACATATATTTGAATTTTTCTCTATTTTTTATTTTTAGTGTTTTGTTATGTTTTTATACTAAAAAGATTAAAACATATCAATGAAAGACATGTGAATTATACAAAAGTGGATGGATTGAAATCTGTGTATAAATCACTCAAAAAAATTATCTTTGTTCTGTTTGTACTTTTGTTTTTGGTATCGAGTTTTATTATTTTAAAATTTGTGTATGTATAAAGAACATAATGGAAATACAATTATTAGAAAACATTGGGTACTTTTGATTTTATATTTGATAAAGTTTGTGTTTATCATTCTTATTGCGCTCATTTTATCATTTATTTGAACTTTTTATAGAGAAGCACTTGGAAATGAAATCGTGTTATATGTGATTTTTCCACTGGTTCTTGTACTCGTAAATTATTCATTTTTTAAACTCGTTTTGTGAATTATTGAATATTATAATTATTTGTTTGTTATTTCATGAGATCAGATTTTTATTATCAATGCTTCACTTATTTTGAGAAATGATATAGAAGTAATTGATGCTTTTAAAATCATTAAATTGGATGCATATACGAGATGATTTATTTCAAATATTTTATGATATGGGAAATTGGTGGTAGAATTGCAAACAAAAGAAGAAAGATTGTTCCGTTTTATGCCACATCCGTATACATTACTGAAATATTTACAAGAACAAAGAGAAGAAGTGTTAGAAAATAGAAAAAAGAAATATATCGTCGATGATGTGGTTGCTGACAAATAGTATAAGTAAGTTTTTTTTATTTTTATTATTGAAAAACTGTTTGAATCCCAATTTTATTGGTCGAGTTTTTTGAAAGAATAAAAATAATATGAAAAAAACTATTGAACTATCTAAGATAAAATATAACTAAAAAATTATGACAAAAATAAAAGGAAAAACTATATTAACTTGAGTAAAACCAACAGGAAATGGAATGCATGTTGGAAATTATCTTTGAGCAGTAAAGCCAATTATTGATATTTCAGCTGGAAATAAAACTTTTTTAATGTTAGCTGACCTACATTCGCTTACCTCAGTTCACGATAGAGAAACTTTAGCTCAAAATAAGAAAAATGTTCTTATGGAATATTTTGCATTTTTACCTGAAGATTCTGAAATTATTGTTTTTGAACAATCAAAATTGGCTCGTCATATGGATATTATGTGGATGTTAACTAGTGTGACTCCATATAGTTTAATGCTCAGAGCTCATTCTTTTAAAGATAGCCAAGCAAAAAATTCTGATATTAATATGGCAGTTTTTAATTATCCAATTTTAATGGCTGCAGATATTATCAATTTTGATGCGGATTTAGTGCCAGTTTGAAAAGACCAAAAACAACATATCGAATTTGCTCGTGATATTGCTGAAAATTTTAATAAAACATATAATAGAGAATTTTTTAAACTTCCTTCTGATTTAATCAGTGAGGATTTATGAATTATTCCTGGAACTGACGGAAGAAAAATGAGTAAAAGTTATGATAATTTTATACCAATTTTTGCTCCAGAAAAAGAATTGAAGAAAAAAATTATGTCAATTGTAACTGATGATACACCACTAGAGCTTCCAAAAAATCCTGATACTTGTAATGTTTTTGCACTTATCAAATTATTTGCATCAGATGAAAAACAAAATGAAGTAAGACAAAAATATTTAGCAGGAAATTATGGATATGGACATGCAAAACTAGAACTTCTTGATATTATTTTGGAATATTTTAGAGAACCAAGGGAAAAATATAATCAATATAAAGAAAATTATTACTTTATTGAAAAGAGATTAGAAAAATGAAATACAAGAGCGAAGAGTATAATAACAAAAAAATATAATAAATTGATGGATATTGTTGGATTAAAAATAAAGTAAATAAAAAAGATACTATTTAATAGTATCTTTTTTATTTACTTTATTTTCTTCATAATGAATACTTTCTAAAACTTCTTTGTGTTCTTCTTGTGAAAAAGTTGATTTCATCCAAGAAATATAATCTTTTGGTAACTGAGAAAATGCAGTTCATTTATGTTTTCAAAATGGCATAAAAGTTAAAATGGTAAAATCACATTTTGGATAAGCAGAGCATCATAAAGCTCATTTTTTATAGTGATCTTTTTCTACAATATATCAAGCTTCACACTTTGGACATTTTTCAGCAGTACAAGAAACTCATAAAATATTTGCTAATTCTTGAACAAAGGTAGATGTTTTTCATATTTGTGTTAAGACAAAAGTTTTATTTCTTGCTCTTGTAAGCGCAACATAAAATAATCTTCTTTCTTCAGAATAGTCAAAATTATCACTTTCAGATAAAACTAAATCAAGTAAAAAACTATCTTGAATTTCAACTGGAAAACCAGTAGTTCCACTATTTCCATTGACTAAAACAACATAATCTTCTTCCAATCATTTTGCAGAATGTACTGTTTTATAATCTATAATTCATTTACAAATATTTCCATCAGATTTTGTTCTTCAAATTCAAATAATATTTTCATGCTGTTTTCTTAAAGTTTTTAAGATTTCTTTTTTATGAGCTTCATTTTGATAGAAAATAATTTCATATACATCACTTTGGGGGGAGAGATTTCATGATTCAAGAATTTTATTGATTTGAGCTTTATTTTTCATAATAAAGTTTCTTGTAACTTCATTTACTTTTTGCGGATATCTATAAGTTTTATTAATAAAAATTTTTTCTCAATATGGAAAAAAATTTTCAAATTTTGTAAAAATATTGAGATCTCATCCTGAAAATCTATAAATAGATTGCCAATCATCTCAAACACAAAAAAGTTCAGCATTATTGCTTTCTAAAATTGATTTGATGAGTTTGTATCTTCCAGTTCCAATATCTTGAAACTCATCAATAATTACATATTTATAAGGAACATGTACTTTTCCAGATGTGATATATTCGGTGGCTTTATTAATCATATCATGAAAATCAATAGCATTGTTTTCAGATAAAAATTGCTCATATCTATCAAAGATTATTTTAAATATTTTTAAAAATATTCATGATTTTTTCAGTTTATATCCTGTTGTGAATATATTATTTTGTTTATTTTCTAATTCAGAAAAGTCTGAATTATTTGATTTATAAAGATTTAAAAAAGTTAATACGAGAGTAGAAAAAATAGAAGTTTCAGTTTTTATTTTATTACTTATTTTTTCTTGAATTTCTTGTTTTGAAATTGGTTTGAGAGGAATATTTAATTTTATCAGTTGAGATTTTAACTCATTTATAAGATTTCCATCGAATACTTGATAAGAATAAGTGGTAATGAGTTTTGTATTATTTTCCTTATGTAATTTCATTTTCCATTGCATTCAATCACTGTATTTTTGATTTTCTTCTTGATATGATTCTTTACTCCCACTTCAGAAAAATCAAGCAACATTTCCATTTTTATCTATTCAAAAATGTTCAATATACACATCATAATCTGGAAGATAAAAGTCAGGTTTATATTGTCTATACTCTTCATTTGCTGTTTCAATAGCATAATTTGCTTCATATTTATATGAAACTCCATGTAAAAATAAAAAATTTGCTATTTGTACTTCTTGATTGCTTTTTAGCTTTTCTCATAGAAATGACATATGAGAAAAATCTTGAATTTCATTTGAGCTTCATTTTTTATAATTTTCAAATGATTCCATAGATTCAAACTGAAAATCATAAGAATTATCTTTGAGTAAATAATGAAAAAAATCTATAAATAATTCACTTGATTTTTGAATTATATCTGGAATAAGTTCAAGAGAAAGATAGGTTTTAAAATCACTTATATTATTATTTTCAATAATACTTTGTTTGATTCATCCATTTTGTTTAATAATATCAAGTCATAATTTATGAAATGTTTTTACATCGAGTGAAAGTCAAAGTTTTTGTTCAATTCTTTCATTCATCTCTTTAGCTGAAGCACTGGTAAAAGAAATAAGAAGTATTTCTGAAGGATGAACTCATAAACTTTTTGTTAAATATTGTACTTTTCAAACAATGGTAGAAGTTTTTCAAGAACCAGCTCCAGCAATAACTAAAAGATTTTTCTCAGGAGTCACAATTGCTTTTTGTTGATAAAGATCAAGCGGATATTTTTCTAAAGAATGAAATAAATATCCAACATCTTGAAGTTTTTTATCATAATAATTTTTATTTATATTTTCTACGATTTTTATAAAATTTTCATAAAAAATGAAGAAGTTTTTGATTCATTCTAAAACCTGAGTATCAGAAATATAAGTAAAATCTTTTTTTAAATCATTAACTCTCATTTCTATTTCTGAGAGAAGAGAATAAGTTTTTTCTTTTTGATATTTTGTTATATAAAATCATCTTTCCAATGCAATATCATAAAGTGATTTTTCTTGTAAAAAATCACTGATATCAACTTTGAGAACAGGAATAATTTTTTCTACTTTTTTTTCTTTATATTTTCTATAAAATCATAAAAATGGAAACATAAATACTAAAAATAGGAGAATATAAATCAGAATAGTCATAATTATTAATCAACTTTAATTCAAAAATTTAATAACATTTTTGGTAAATAATCATCTAAATTATCTATGTGATTATTTTCTAATTCTATGAGATTGAGATTATATTTTTTATAAATCTCTTGTTTTATTTTTCTTCTTTGAATGTATTCCGAATCTTCTTTTCCCCAATATTCGATATATACTGCACTTGACCCAAGTCTTGCAGGAATATAAAAGTCAGAATAGACATCTTCTTCAACAGGAAGTTTTCTCTCATAAGCATGTACTAATCAATATTCATAGAGCATATTATCAATAATTACTTCTCATCTACTTCTCACATTGTGTCCATCTTTTGTTCTATAATTTGCTGGAAATTTATCTCTAAAATTATCAATAATTTCAGAAGTTTGTTTTGAAACTTGTTCTGAAAAAGAAGATCATTTATCTAGATGAAATTCTTTGAGTAAGAGAGTATTTTCTTTGAAAGATTCAGGCCATTTTACAAATACTTTTCCTGAAGAATGTTCTATTTCTTTTCATCATAACATAGCTCATACTTTTGTTAATCCCCATCATTTTATAGTTTTTTCTATATATCCGAGTTCAGAAATGATGAGATTAAATTTTCTTGAAGTCGTTGAAAAAATAGGCGCAAGTTCAGTGGAAGTGATATAATTTATTTTTTCAATTTTAAAAAGAGTATAAGGATTGAAATTTTCATCCCAAGCAATATAATCACCATATTTAAAGTTTTGAATTATAACTCATCAGTATTCTTTTCATTTACTAGTAAGCGTTCATTTATTATTAATACTTTCAATAAGTCAGTTGCTTTGTAATAATTTGAATAAATCTTTTACATCAACATTGAGTGTTTCTGCAAGTTTCGAAGTAGATATTTTTTTCATTTTATATATAGATAATATTATTTATATCATTGTAACATATAAATAGAAAATATAAAAATATATTTCAAAAATAAATCGAAAAACATTTGAAATCTCCATATATTTTATTATGATGAAAAAGAATTATTTTTATTAAAAAAACTGAAAATGAAATATATTTTTCCACTTTTTTTTGTTGCTTTTCCATTGAGCATTTTTTCATATTTTAATTATGAAAATTGTGAAAATGAAAGTATTTTCTTTGTACAAAATATAAAAAATTTAGAAACTCAAGTTTCAAGTTTTTATTGCGATTTTTGACTGGTAAAAACCAAAAATATTTTAAAAAATGAATGAGCGAAAAAATGAACTTTTGCTTATTATGATACTACAACTAAAACTCTTTCACCACTTTCAAAAGAAGCACAAGTTGAATATCTCAGAAGACTCAAAACTGATTTAGATAATGTAAAAAAAGATGAAGAAATAAAGTCACAAATTTTTGATAAATATACAAACAATTATAGAGATCATGAAGATATATTATCTCAATTTTTTCAAAATTATATTTTTTCAAAAGCAGAAAAAGCTCGTATTTTTGCAGCAATCCAAAATCATCCATATAAAATTTTTGAAAAATCAGTTTGAGAAAGACTTTTAATGGAAGGGAAAATTATTTCTCGTGAAGAACGGGGAGCTGATGAATCATTTTCAAAAAAAGAAGTATATATGAAATGATGTGAAAATGGAAGTTGTTATGCAGGTTGACCAGCAGCACCAAATCAACTCAGAGATAATTATTTAGCATATTTTAACTATCAAGATGCAAAAGATAGAATTGTAAAAACTTTTGATGATGGAAGAGACCCACTCAGATATTATCCAGTTGATAGAATTATTATTCATCATACTGCTTCTGCATACAAAGCAACAAAAGAAGAGTGAATGGCTTATATGAGAGCAGTTCAAAAATATCATGCTCTTACTTTAAGATGGGCAGATGTTTGATATCATTATCTTATTGACGGAGAAGGAAATATTTATGAAGGGAAATCTTGAGGCAAATATGTTTTAGGTTCTCATGTAGCAACCCATAATTATGGAAGTATTTGAATTTCTCTTATGAGTGATGGATATTATAGTGATGAAATGTTAGAATCTTTACAAAAACTTGTTATATATTTGTGAAAAGAATATAATTTAGATCTAACAGGCGAAACAACAGTAAGAAATAATGATTTGACTTGATGGTGAAAAGGTTGGGCTGTTGTCGCACATAAAGAACTTGATCCAAGAAAACCAAAAGATCCAGAAATCATTATGGATGCTTTTAGAAATCAAATTATTGAAAAAATAAAACAACAACAAATCATACTAAAAAAATAAGAAAGGATTTATCCTTTCTTATTTTTTAAATAATCATTGTAAAGTTTTGAGTTTATTTTTATCAATGAGCTTTTTTTCAAATGAAAAACTCGTTGCACATCAACATCTTGATTCTACTTTTGGTGAAATAAAAAGATATTTATCATCACTTTGATGTCATTTTCCAGTATCAATTTTTTTTAGAATTTTTGCACCTTCTAGTTTATCTTTATCTTGAGATTCAAAAAAAATAGTTTTTCCATGAAGTGCAAAACTTTCTAAATTTGTTTTTTCAAAATCAGAAGTAAGGTTTACTTTTGTCCCTTCACATCCAGACGTATAAAAATGTACTTTAATATCATTTTCACTAAATTTCTCTAATATTTGTTTATCTACTTCAAAAATCATAAATCTTTTTTAAAAAATATTTTTTTTATTATAATCAAGAAAAGAAAAAAAGAAAGAGATATTACTATATTTAATATATTAAAAATGATTATTTACTTAGAAAAAAAATTAAAAAACAATTCCATCGCCCAACATATCATCTCAAAATTCCCAGATTCAGAGCTATTAGAAATAGATAATTATAAAAATATTTTTGATAAAAGTTTGGTTGGAACGGTTGAAAAATCAATTGTGATTGCGTGAGTAAATAGAGCAATTTTAGATGCACCACCATGATATGGACATCCTGGAAAATGATATTTTCTTAAAAATTCGCTGAATTGTGTGTATGATTGTAAATATTGTTATTTAAAGTGAGCATTTAAAAATGAAATGCAGGTTTTTTTTGTGAATTATGAAGATATGAAATCACAAATTTTAGAAAAACTAAAACAAGAAAAATCAGATAAAAAAGAAGATATTTGGTTTTATACTTCAGATTATTCAGACAATCTTGCTACTGATAATTTTACTCAATTTACTTCTGAATTTTTTCCATTTTTTGATAGTTTAGAAAATGTAAAAGCAGAAATAAGAACCAAAAGTATTAATATTGGGAATATTTTGAAATGAACACCTTCAAAAAATATTGAAATAGCATTTTCACTCAACCCAAGTGAAGTTATTTCAAAATACGAACTCAAAACTCCACTTCTTGATATGAGAATAAGGGCAATAAATACACTTTTAGATGCTGGTTGGCAAGTTGGAATTCGTTTTTTACCACTTTTGGAAATGGAAAATTATCAAGAAGTTTATAAAAAATTTTTACAAGAAGTAACTCAAAAAATTGATTTTTCAAAAATATATTCTGTTTTTATTGGATGACTTTTATATACGAAAGAAGATTATAATAAAATCTTAAAAAAAGAACCACATTTGGATGTTTTGTATAAATTAGAAGATACAAAAGATGGATTTATGAGAGAAAAAAGAGAAGTAAGAGATTATTTTTATGAACTTTTTGATGAATTTATTCAAGAACAAACTTGCAATAGATGCTTGGATAATTAATAATTGATTTTTAAGATATTTTATGTATAATATATTAAAATATTTTTATTATTATACGTATGAATTCATATCAAAAAGGAACTCATTTTTGAGATTTTCTTATTCCAGATGCTGATTTTGAATTGAGAGTTCAAAATATTGGAAAAGAAATTATTCCTGTTAAAACCTCTCCAAGTATATTTGATAACTTGACTCTTGATCCGAATTTTTTTGATGCAAAATTAGCAGAAACAAGAGAAAAAGTTCAAGGTATTATTTCTCAAAACGAAGAATCTCAAGAAAAAAATCAATCAAATTATGATTCAGAATTTGCAAAAAAATTTCCATATTATTCAGAAAAATTTCAAAAAATCTTAGAGCTAAAAAAATCTCCAACACTCAATGATTTATTAAAAAGATATGCAAAAATATTGCTCTATATATTAGAACAATTTCAAATTAAATGAGACAAAAAACATCACATAAGATTTATGTTAGTTTTAAAAAAAGTTTTACAAGAAATAACTACTTTTGAAGAAGCAGAAGTTTATACTGCTGAAATGTTGAATAAAACTTCATATATAAGAACTTCTTGAGAAATACAAGAAGAAATAGAATTATTGTATAGCATTTATTATGAAAATTATGTTGCGCTTCAAAAAGAAGTTCATATGGACGATAAAAAGCGTAGAGAAGACATTCTTGAAACTATTGAAGTCATCGAACATGATATGTTATGAAAAAACTATAGAGATACGGAATATTGGTGATCTCAACAAACAAATTTAGAAGATGCGATTACTCAAAAAAGACAAGAATTAATTCAAAAAAGAAGAGAAAGAAGGGGATAAAAAAGCGTAATTTTTAATAAATTACGCTTTGTCCTTCTAATATTTTGTAAATCATAGATGAATTATCTCTAAAATCTCAAATTAAAATTTTTCTTGCTTCTGTAGTATCTTTTTTAGAAATAGTTCCAGAATGTCTTTTACTTGATAATACTTCTGATTTATTTAAACGAGTAAATTTATCATAAAATTCATCATCAAGTAAAATAGCTTTTAACTCAGAATATTTTTCTAAATATTCTCTAAAACATTTTCCGTAATCATATAAAGTTTGTTCTTCTTTGATCATTCTGAGTAATCAATACAGTCTTCCAACACTCATAATATATTTTGAGTTTACAATTAAGTTGAGAGATTTTTCTAAAGGATCGTTTACTCTCAAAATAGTTTGTCATTTTTTCTTGGCAAATTTTCTGAAATTATTCGTGATAAAGCTTTCAATAAATAAATCTAAAACTTTATGATATGCACTAATAACAGCAAATCCATCAATAGTTGGATTTTTCATCATATTATAATAATTAATTTCAGCAGAGGTAATTCATTCAATTGTTCCTTTTGGTGCATTAAGCAGAAGTAAATCACCAAAATAATTATTGATTCTTGTTGCAATTACTTCTTCAAAATTTTCGCTGATGAAATCTTCTTTTACAGAAGAGGCAAGTTTTGAAGTTTTTGATTTTGCTATTTTATGCGCTTGTGCTTTTACTTCTTTTTCCATCCAAATTTTTACTCTTCCAAGTCTTGATTGTAGGATTTCAATATCTTTTTTTAATTGTAAATTTTCTTCTAAAAGTTTGTTGATGTCAGACATTTTTATAAAGTTATGAATTATTTTTATTTTAGGGGGAGATTACATTACTCAAATTCTATACTCGATTTCTTTTTGAATAAACATTCTATCTCTTCCATATTTGAGACGAGAAAGTTCATAAAAAGCTTTGGCTATATTTTCATCTCATTTTTCTAAATATGGATTTTTTGGAATAATAGAAAATGGTGTTGTTGGTTGATTATCAACAGATAATTTCATTACAGCTTTAAATTTATCCATATTTACTAAATCCTGATTTGAAAATACAGGAGCATAATATTTTTCCATAAACTCTCCATCTTCTGGTCATATTTTGTAACTCATAATAGTTCCTACATTTCAGAAAATGGCTCATTTTAGATTGAGATTTGATTTTGTAAGTGCATCAGATTTTTCCAGTTGTCATAAATATTGGTGAGCAAGAACGAGTCCAAGGCGATATTTTCTGGCTTCTGAAAGAATAGATTCGATACTTGGAGTAATATAGTTTTGAAATTCATCTATGTACATGAAAAAATCTTTTCTTTCTTCTTTACTCATATTTTGTCTTCTCATGGCTGCCATTTGTATTTTTGAAACCAAAATCAACCCAAGAAGTTCAGAGTTAATATCTCATAAAATTCATTTTGAAAGATTTACCATCAGTATTTTTGAAGTATTCATAACTTCACTAATGTCAAAACTTGATTTAGTTTGCCCAATAATATTTCTCATCATCGTATTGGTAATAAATCAACCAAATTTTGCCGCAAAATAAGGAATCATTTCTTGTTTTTCTCTATCTCACATACTTGCATATGTTTTTTCCCACCAAGCTTTTACAATAGGATTTTTTACATGACGAATTCTTTCTTTTTGAAAATCTTCATCTGTAAAAAGTCTTACAATATCTGTTAAAGCTCATCATTCTGGATATTCCATTAATGCAAGAACTCAGTTTCTAAAATAATCTTGAATACGAGGTCAAAATATTTCGTTTCAAAAAAGTTTTATCATGATATTGAGAGCATCTTGAGCCACTAAATCTCTTTCATCCGCATTATGTGCTTCTAGTAAATTCAGTCACATAGGTCTTTCATAATCAGCTGGATTAAAAATAATTACATCATCAGCTCTTTCTCTTGGAATAAAGGGAATTAAATCTTTTGCTAAATCTCCATGTGGATCTATAACTGCAATTCATTTTCCATTTTGTAAATCTTGTCTTGCCATTACTTGTAAAATAGAAGATTTTCAAGTACCTGTTTGCCCAATTACATAAAAATGTCTAAATCTATCTTCATCTTTAATTTTTATTTCTTTTTTTACTCATCTATAAATATTATCTCATAAAATAAGTCATTCTTTTGGAATACTTGTTGGAGCTTTTACTATTTTAAAATTTTGCCATTTTATTTCTGGGGTTTTGTTGTATTTAATATGAGGAAAATGAAATATAGAAGCTATTTCTTCAGTATTCATTAAATCTTGTTTGAGATAAAAAGGTTTTTTAAAATAACGGAAAATATAATTTTTGATTAACGCATCTTCATTGTGTCTAATAGTTGGTACAAAACCATTAAATTCTGGATAATTAAATTGTCTGAAACTTGAAATGATATTTATCAGATTTGATCTCGTTGCAGAATGATTATTTCCAGTTGAAATAATTCTTATAATCGTTTCATAACCAGTTTTTTCAGCTTTTTCATCTACTGTTTTTGCTCTTTCTTGAGTTAAAGCACTTGTTTGATTTTTAGGAGAACTGTCTTTTTGTTCATCATTATTCATAAAAAATAATTCAAAAAGCGAAATTATTAATTTCATAGGATTGAGAGAAAATCAAGCCCTTTTTCATTCCATAATTTTACTTGATACATTTGAACATTCATTTTGCCAATCATCGCTTACTGGTTTTAAGAGAATTTGTATGACTCCTGATTCGTCTTCTGCAAGTTTTGAAAAAGCATTTGTTACGGTATTAATTGGGTCAGATTCTAATTTTTGATATGTTTTAATTGGATAATAAAAATCTTTTACTAAATCAAGATAAGTTCCAGTATAATATTTTCTTCCAGCAAAAATATTTACTTCTGGAGTTTCTTCAATTATGGCATCAGAATAAAAACCATTAATTTGTTTTTCAAATAAATCTTTATATTCATAAGGACAGACAATATAAAAAAGAATTTCTCATTCGTGAGCAACATATTCTAAAGAAAAATGATCTTGCCCGAGAATTTTTGTTTTGATTTTACTGGATTGGATACTTTTTAAACTGGCTAAAAGTTGTTCCATAATAGAAATTGTTTCTTTAAAATCTTTATTCGTTTCTTGTTTTTCATCTAAATCAGAATTCTTTTTTGGCATAGTAACGCGTAAAAAAGACAATCTCAAAGTTCTTTTGAGATTTTCTTTTTTTCTTAAAAGGTAGATGTACGCGATGATGATTCCGATTCAAATAATCACTCAAAAGATTCCAACAAAATTCATAATTTTTCCTAGCTATATTATATTTAGCCCATTATAACACATTTTTTGTTGTAGGCAAAGAAAGTTATTATTTTATTCACTTGATTTTTCTTATTTTTTATATATAAAAGAATTAGTATTTTTAATTTTAATTTCAAAAATTATGGAACATTTGAGACATAAAGATAGATTTCTCAAACATATTATTTCAGCACCATTCATTTATATTGTGTTTTTTGCGTTTGTTATTTTGGATATTTTTGTTGAATTGTATCATAGAATTTGTTTTCCTCTGTATGGTCTTGATTTAGTTGATAGAAATAAATATATTAAATTTGATAGACATAAATTACCATACCTATCTTTTTTGCAAAAATTTAATTGTGCATATTGTTCTTATGGAAATGGATTGATCGCTTATGTAAAGGAAATAGTTGCCCAAACAGAAATTTATTGGTGCGGTATTCAAAGTGAAAAAGATCCAAATTTTATTCCTCCTGAACATCATAAAAATTTTATTGCTTATGGAGATGAAAAAGCATTTGTAGAGAAATATGGAACAAATGAAAAAGATTGTAAATTATTTCATTAAAAAATTTTTTAGTTCTCATTTCAAATTTTCATCTAATCCTTTGAGTTTTAAAATATTTTTAATACTTTCTTTTCCAATAAAAGAAAGTATTTTTTGTATAGTTGGATTTTGATGTATTTCTGGGAGTAATCATAAAATATTTAGTATTTTTAGATGTGAAAAAATTATTTTTTCTTCAGAAATATTTTGAATTTCATTGAGTTCACAAAAAACATTATAAATTTCACAAATTTGAAGATTATATGCACAATTATCTCAAATGCTTTTTAATAAATAAAGATATTCATAAATCATCTCATAACTGGTATCAGAGTAGGAAAATTCATTTTTTATTCTTATATTTCTGATTTCATGAATAGTATTTTCTTTTTTTACATTCACTTCAAAGTTGATAATATAACCAAGATCAAGATTTTTTTCTTTTTTTGTTTTTTTTGCTTTGAGTTTTAATTTTCCATATTCATAAGTAAAGACATCAAACAAAAATTCATTTTCTTTCAATGAAGTAATTTTTAGAATAATTCCAGAACTTTTAAATAGAGACATGCAAAAATAAGAAAAAATTATTAAAACTATTATAAGATTGAGCCTTGAAAAATCAATTTTTATTGATTTTATTTATCTTCATAAAAAATATTGAAAAATAAAAAAATTGGTTATAATTGAAGCATATTTTAAAAATAATCAAAAAAATATGGATGAAAATCAAGTATTAACTGTAACTCAAGTAGATGAAATAGTACTTGATTTAGTGAAATTACATCTTCCAATAGTGGAAGTTGATGAAGCAGAATTTTTAGATTTATTAAAAAATTCTCTTTCATTAAATGTTTCAGAGAAAAAAAGAGTAATCGATGCTGTTCCTACATTATCTCAATTTCAATTTGATGAGTTAAAAAAAGTATTCGTAGAAGAAAGAGTAAAATTTAGAGAATTGGCTTGAGAACATCCAGAAGATATTAAAAAATTACTCAAAAAACAACAAGAAGAATGGATGAGTTTAGGAGAAATTTATCTTAATGAACAAGCAAAAAAAGAAATAGAAGGACAAGACGAACAAAAAATAGACGATATTAAAAAATCACTTTGATTATAATGACAATACAATTTTGCATATATATAAAAGAAAAACAAAGAGTAGATATGTATTTATCTACTCTTTTCTCTGATTTTTCAAGAAGTTATATTCAAAAAATGATTGATGCTTGAGATGTAAGTGTGAATGGAAAATCAATTTCAAAAAATTTAAAAATTCAAAATAAAGATGAAATTATTATTCAAATGCATTTAGAAAAACTAGAACTTCAAGCTGAAAATATTCCACTTGATATTGTTTATCAGGACGAAAATATTGCACTTATTAATAAAGATGCAGGAATTAATACTCATCCAACTCCATGATTTGATGGAAAAACATGAACATTAGTAAATGGACTTTTATATCATATTAAAGATTTAGCTGGAATTGGTTGAGTAGAAAGACCAGGAATAGTACACAGATTAGATAAAGATACATCAGGGCTTATTATGATTGCAAAAAATGATAAAATGATGTTGTATCTCCAAGATATTATGAAAAAAAGAGAAAAAATAGGGAAATATTATTTAGCTATTGTTTCTTGAATAGTAAAAGATCAAGAATTTAAAATAGAAAGTTTTATAGGGAGACATCCAGTTGATAAAATAAAAATGACAACTAAAAATCCAATAAATCCCAAAATTGCCATTTCTTATGTAAAAGTATTAAAATATATTGATGAAAAATATACTTTAGTGGAAGTAAAAATTGAAACGGGAAGAACTCATCAAATTAGAGTTCATCTTTCTAGTATTTGATTTCCAATTATTTGAGATAAAGTATATGGAGATAAAAAAATTAATGAAGAAGTTGAGAAAAAATATAATCTAAAAAGGCAAGCACTTCATTCTTATAAATTACAAATTGAACTCTACGGAACTCAAAAAGAATTTATTTGAGAACTCAAAGATGATATGTGAAAAATGATAAAAAAATAACTTCTGAAAACTTCAGGAGTTATTTTTTTATACTACATTTACCATATTAAAGAAAGGAAGTAAAATTGCCATTACCATCGTTCCAACAATCATTCATACTACAATAATTACAATCGGTTCTATAGCTGTTGAAAGTCATTTTACAATTACATCAATTTCTTTATTAAATTTTTGAGAAATTTTGATTAAAAGACTTGGAAGTTTTCATGTTTGTTCTCATATTTTTACAATAGAAGATAATTCTAATGGAAAAAATGGGTCTTCAATAGAATCTTTTAATTTTTTGATTCACATACTATCACTCAGAGGAATTCACTCACTGAGTTCTTCTGAAATTTTTTCAATTCTTTTTTCATAATATCTATTATCCAAACTATTTTTTGTAATTTCTAAAGCTTCGTTAATCATAATTCCATTTTGTAGCAATGTTCATAATGTGTTTGAAAAAATAGCTAATATTTTTTTTCTGATGAGTGGGCCAAAAAGAGGAATTTTTAAAATAAAATGGTCGAAATAAATTTTTGTAACTTGATGATTTTTAAACGTAATGATTCCTCAAATTATTCATAGAAGTCCTAAAATAAGTAAAATATAATTTTCTTGTAAAAAATGAGAAATATTAATTACACTTTGAGTAAGTTCAGGAAGATTTACTTTTGCATCAGAATACATTTTTTGTACTCTTGGAATAACAAAAAGCATAAATCCAATAATCATTGAAATTGATAAACTTACAATAATTGCGGGGTAAATTAATGCTCAAATAATTTTTGTTTTGAGTTCTGAATTTTTTTCTTCTCTTTCTTTTATGGTTTCTAATGCTCCAGCAACTTTTCCTGTTATTTCTCACATTTTAATCATATAAATATCAAAATTATTGAAAATTTTAGGGAATCATCTTAAACTTTCTTCTAATTTTTTTCATTTACTTATGTCCTTTAGAAAAGTTTCAATTAATAATTTTATATTTTTATTTTTGGTTTGAAATAATAAAATTGAAAGAGAATTCGTAATCGGAATTCATGAATTTATAAGATTATATAAAGAATCAAAAAATTGAATTTTTTGTTTTTGAGAAATGGAGATATTTTTCTTTCTTTGAAAAAATCACTTTAAATTCGTGATATTTAACGTTTTTATTTTCAAGAGAATATTATTTTTTACATCATTGAATTGCATTGTATTATACTATTAATGTATATTTTCTTTAATTGTATCATTTTATTTGTTTTTTTACAAAAATTTCTATAATAAATGTAGAAAAATTATTTGATTAACATAGAATTTATGTTTAAATTATTTTGAGTTGCATCTGAGCAAAATACTTCACCAGATTTAGAGGTAGAAGTGTTAGAATCAAAAGAAGAAATTATTGATGAAGAAGTTGGGCAAGTAGCACTTGATGTTTTAGAAGCTGAAGATGAAATTTATATTGTAGCACCAATTGCTTGAGTAGAACAAGACCAAATTGACCTTTCTATTAATAAAACTATTTTAACGCTTAAATGAACTAGAGAAAAAACACCAGAATATTCTTTTGAATGAATTACTATCAGAAATAGTGAGTGTTTTTGGGGAAAATTTGTGAGAAATGTCATACTTCCTGAAAATCTTGCTTTGAACAAAATTAAAGCATATATGCAAAATAATCTTTTAGTTATTACTATACCAAAATTAAAATTTGATTCAAAAGCTATCAAAATTAATAAAATGGAAAGTTAATTTTTTTATATCTAATCTATTTCATGCTATGTTTTCAAAAAATAAAAAACTAAATTATTGAGCAAAAAAAGTTGATAAAATAGTAACCACTGTAATTATTGGTTCTGCTATTGCATCTATTTTTTGACTTTCACAAACCAAAAAAGGAAAAGAAATATCTCGTGATATTAGAGGTAAAATTTCTCCTGTTGTAAATACATCTTCAAAAAAAGCAATTTCTGTGTTTTGAAAAACAATTGCTTTTGTTGTTGGAATATTTTCTAAAAAATAATTCATGAAGAAAATCATTTTATTATCGCTTTTTTGAATTTGAAGTTTTCAATTCTCTTTTGCTGCTGAGGAGGCTTTTGTCGTTTCAGATCTTTGTACATATAAATCAGAATTTGAACAATGTTTTGAAGCAAATAAAAATGGTTCAACAAGAACGATTGAGGATTTTGTTTGTTTGCCAAGTAAAAATAATTTTGAAATCATGTCGCAAATAATTCTCGATAAAGAATTTAAAAAGATAGACAAAGAAGTGGATGAATATTTTGAAAGTTTAGAAGATAATAAAAGTTATTATTTTTGAAAAAATTCAAAAGAACCATTTACAAATGCTATTGATTTGATAGAAAGTAAATTTGATATTTATGGAGAATTTTGAAAAAAATATACTGCTGTATGTAGCTCAACATCTCAA
Source organism: Patescibacteria group bacterium (assembly GCA_034675265.1). Lineage (GTDB taxonomy): Bacteria > Patescibacteriota > Gracilibacteria > BD1-5 > UBA6164 > UBA7396. Next base: position 5,458 of record JAUCDK010000007.1, on the reverse strand, counting down.
GATTGAGTATTACAAAAAACTCTTAGTTGTTTTGGATGAGCAATTCCTTCAAATGAATCAACATGATATTTCTTATCAGATACATTTTGTAAAAATCTCATTACAACAAAATTAGAAGTAAATAAACAAGTTGCATATGATGTGTTAAAATTAAATAAACATCAAATCAAGCAAGATGAAGATAAACTCTATATGCAAAATGAAAGAAATAAATATGATAAATTACTAGAAATAGTTATGGTAAATGTAGGATATTTGGAAAGAATTTGGAAAAAATGGCCTTCTAAAACAAAAGATGCAAAATGAAATTAAAAAAATATCATTCGTAAGAATGATATTTTTTTTATGATTTTTATTTCTTAGAATAATTTTTTATAATTTCTTCTAAGGCTTTTTTTCCATATTCTTTTGAAAGAAGAGTTTTTTCTTGCCTAAATATAGAAAGATAGAGAATAAAATCATTATATGTTTTTATATTTTCACGGTATTGTGAAGTAGAAATAATTCCTGTTGAGAGTTGTTTTTTATATTTTCAAATGATTATTTTTTCTATTTGAGAAAGAACTCATTTTATTTTTTCAACTTTTGTCTCATAAATGATATCAGATCATTTTTTTACTTTTGTTACATATTTTTCTTCCAATCATTTTGTAAGTTTGTAATATGTATTGAAATCATCATAATTTTTCTTTGCTTCTATTAATGTATTTTTATCTTTTGTTTTGAGATATGTATCAATATTTTTAAACAATGATTCATAATTTTTAAGAAGCAATCTATAATTATTTTTTACTCAATTATCAGAAAGAATAAAGAAATTTATATGAGGATAATCAATAGTAGTATATATTTGAAGAATTCATGTATGAAGAGATTTTACTGAATCAGAAATGAGAGAATTTTTAATTTCAAGAAGAGTTTTTTCTTGTGTTGCTTGATTTGTTTCCCATTCATAAGAAGTGCTTCATCCATTTGAGTTTTGATTTTCTATATTACAAGTTTGTCATAATTTTCATCCAGTACAAATAGCTCATGATTTTCTTTGCCAAGAATAACTTCCACTTTGGAAACTACATTCAAGTTGATCATTTACACAAACATTTATTCATCCTCATCATCATCATCAACCACCTCATCCTCCTCATCATCAGTTTGAAATTGGTACACAACTATTTCCAGATTTCGTAAATCAACTATTACAAGTAAAATTACAGTTTGGATATGTTCCAGTAGCAATTCAATTTGTAGGAATATTACATGCAGGAGTTGGATGAATAATACTAATACTATTAAAAATAGAAGTATTTTGCTCAAACCATATTTTTATGGTATTGGTTGTATTTTCTGAAATATTTAAAGTTCCACTCCAAGAATTATTGATACAATTTAAACTTCAAAATGCAGCATTATTTATACTATATTTAATTGTATTTGAATTTTCCACACCAAATGCATCAATATATCTACAATTTCAAAACAATTCTATAGAAGCAGTATTACTATAAATTTGAATTCCCGTACCAAAAGTAAGGATACTTTCAACGGGAGTGTACATAATACTATCACTATATGTAGAGCTTTCATTTCCAAGACTATCTTTGAATTTTACATATACAATTTTATTTCAACTATTTTCTGTGAGTGTCCAAGTTTTTCCAGTATTATAAGTTTCCCAATTTGCTCATGAAAAATTTGAATTATTTGAAACTAACATTTGACTTACTCAAACATTATCATTTGCAAGAAAACTAAGATTTACATATCTGGTTTGAGTATTTTGGCTTCCGTTATTGATAAGAATACCAACTCCAGTTCCAAGATTTCCTCAAATAGGAGCTTGAGAATCAACACAACTATTATTTCAAGAATTATAAGTAAATCACGTATTACAAGTAAATCTACATTCAGATGTACTTGCTGAAATATTGTGTGATCAAATATTATTTGGAGTCCAAGTAGTTCCGTTCCAATTTTGAGAAATAGAGCTTACACTATTCCAAGAAGCATTTTCAGGAAGTCAACTACACGCTACTATTTTTGTATTTGAAATACAAGAACCTCAATCATAATGAAACCCACTATTACAATTAAATCTACATTCGTTGGTAGAAGAAGTTTCATTATAACTTCATGTTAAAGTATTTGGATTCCATGAATTTCCATCCCAAAATCTTGTTATATTAGAAACACTATTCCAAGAAGCATTCTCTGGTAATCAAAGACAAGCTCATATTACACTTCCTGTTAAAATAAGAGTTTTTTGATTTCAGTAGATAACTTTATTTTGAGAAAAATCTTCGGTGTTATTTCAAACAGTAAACTGATAATTTCAAACAGATAGAGAATTATCAGGAATAAAACTTAATTCATCATCATTTAAATTATAATTTCCTGTTATATTTTCAGTTCATTTTTTGAGTGTAAAATCTTTTTTATTTGGATTTAATTTTTCTGAAAAGTTAAAAATAATATTTCCATTTGAAATATAACCCGTATTTGTACTTATAACAGAAACATTATTTATTTTTGATAAAATAGGATTTGCTTTATCTTGTTCAATGATTGAAAGATTGCTTAAAGTTCAAATATTTCCAAATGATGGACCGGTTGATATAATTTGGGGAAGTTCACCTGTTGTAAAAATATTATCTGCAAATGTAATCACTCCAGATGATGAGTTTCAAATATAATTTGTTAAAGATTGTCATCAAACTTTTATACTTGAGAAATCTGACATTTGGTTTATTGGTTGTGCAAAATATATTTCATATCCGTCAAGAAAACCATTATTGTTTTGGTCAACAGAATATGCTTTTACAATAGTATTATTTCAAATAACATCAATTTTTACGTTACTAATATTCGTATTCCCTTCTAAAATACTAATATTATAATTTCCAGCATTGTTTGCACTATAACTAAACGTAATATCTGAAATACAATTATTAGTTCCTGAAAAATTATACTTAAAAACATTATTTGTATGAGTTGTTACATTACTTGTACAATTTCCTGAAATAGAATAAGAATTATAAATAAATCCAGATGGAAAATTGATTTGAAAATCTTTTGCACTGGTTCATCAAAATGCAGAAACTTCAAAACTAAGACTCGTTCATACTGAAACCTCTTTGAGATCATTTGTATACGTTTCATCTCAAGATGATGTTTTTTTCACTACAAAATCTGTTTGAGCAAATACAAAATGTAATTGCACCATACAAATTATAAGAAAAAATCAAAAAATATATTTTTTCATAATTTAATTATTAATAGTAAAAGTATTGTTTTTTAGTTCACTAATTCAATCAATAGTCATAATATTAAAATAATATTTTCCAGTTTCTAATCATGCGGGTATTTTTACACTTAAAACACTATCATTTATAATATCAAAAGAAGTATTTTTAAGAATAATATTATTACTTAATTGTATAGAAATTACTTTTGAAAAGCCATTTCATTGAAGTACAATAAAAGTATCTTTACTATTTTGAATATTCTTTGGAGTAATATTAGCAATATTTACTTTTGAGTTAGAATAATCAAATTGTAATTTTTGTTCAAGAGGAATTAAATCATTATTTTTTAATTGTATAATAATAAAATATTCTCATGCTCAAAAAGTATTTTTTTCTATGGCAAGATATGTTTTTTGATTATTTTTTATTGGAGTGAGACTTACTTCTCAAATATTTATATATTTTATCAAATCAATTTGATCTCAAGAAATTTCTACTAAATTATTAATATTTGAATTAAAATGAGTTTGATGAAAACTAAGATGCAAACTTCCACTGAAACTAGTATTTATTTCTTCTTTTTTTTCTTCTTCTATTTTTTCATTTTCGATAATAATATCTTCATAATCTTCTTTTTTAAGAGTTCAGTCATTTAAGGCTTCACCAATAATTTTTACAGTTTGACCATCTTCAACAATAATATCATTTTTATCGGTAGGAGTTTCATCAATAAGAATTTTCTTGATGGAAATATTTTTATTTCATTTTGTAAAATCAAGAGTAAGTTTATTTTTTCATTCTCAAGGAAATATAAAATTTATTTCAACCTCTTCTCATTTTTTATAAGGGATACTTTCTCATATCGGAGTATTCCAAGAAAGATTTTTTAGTAAAATATCTTGTTGGAATACAGTGTTTTTTGGAGAAATATTATTTCAAAAAAATAAAAAACACCCCAAACAAATTCCTACTAATAAGGCAATAATAAATTTATAAATAAGATGTTTTGAAGTCATTTTAATATACATAAAGATTTAGTTCTTTTGATACAATACTAGTTCCATCATTTATGGTAACAGTTACATTTTCATCTGGATATGCAGTTGCAGGAGCAAGATATAAAAAGTTAATATAAGCTCAATTGTTATTGTCATAATCAGAAGATTTTATAGTTCCACTTATAGGAGTTGTATATCAGTTTTTAGGTGTTATTGTATAACTTACAAAGTCTTTTTCATTATCACGAAAATAAAGAGTATAACTTTGAGTTCTATTTGTTTTTAAAATTCTTGGATTACTATCTGGATTTATGCTTATAATAATTGGCGCACTATTTTGATTTCAAACAATTGCTGAAACAACGACACTTTGATTAGCTTGTGTTTGCAGTAAAATAAGAAAAATAAATGAAAATATAAAAATAATTTTTTTCATATTGAATGCTAAATTATAAAACAAAAATCGGATAGTATTTATTATTTTTTACTCATTTCTTCAATGATTTTTCTTTTGAGTTCTTCTTCTTTTTTGATTCTTTGAGCAGGAGCAATTTTAACAAAATATATTCATCCTCAAACTATAAGAATTGCTAAAATAGAAACTAAAATGTAATTAATTCAAACATATTTTTCATTATATGTAACATAAAAATCTCTTGAATCTAAGAATTCTTTTTTTTCTTTATCTTTTCACTCATAAGCAAGTTCAAATTGAGCAGTGATTTTTTTCTCAACTGTTCTTGAGTTTATAGATTGCCAAAACATAAGATATTTTGCATTTTCAGAAGCTTTATCTGCATAATATTCTTCTAAATTTTTAAATTGTACACTTTTTGTTCCGTCATCATTTAATACACTATATCAAAATCCCATCCAATCTATTTCAAATCTTCTTTGTGATTTTGGTAAAACATTTCATAATGTATCGTTGATAGGAATATAATCTACCATTTTTTCTCAAATATAAGCTCCTGCAGGACTTGAAAGAGTTTCTTTTCCTACATTTTTTAAAATTTCACCATTTTCATCAACTAAAGTAATTTTTCAAACTGGCTTTAAATGAACATTTCAGCTATTTTCAAAAATAGTTTGAAATGTAATAGGGAAAGTTTGAAATGTTTGTTTTTCTGTAAAAGTATTTTCTAACTTTTCTCAAATTTTAAATGTAAAATATAATCAGGTTGTGTAGAAAGCAAAAATTCATAAAATCACTCGGAA
>JAUCDK010000006.1:0-46314 GCA_034675265.1 Patescibacteria group bacterium | reverse complement strand
GAGAAACTACATGATGTGAAATCTGATGGGAAAAACTAACTGATGAATGTGTTGAGTTTATTCAAGAAGATAGTGAAGAAGTACAAACAGCAACAGGGAAGGCATTATTTCAACTCTATCAAGATGTATTACAAAGAAAACCTGATAGAAAATGATTTGAATATTGGATAGCAGATGTAAATAAAAGTTGAATTAATAGTATAAAATTACCATTTAAAATAGCGTGATATCATTTTAAATTAAATGGAAAAGAAAAATATTTTAATCCTGAATATATTTGTGAAGCACAACAATCGTTTACATCAAACTTAGAATGTGTAACAAATCTTTTATTCAAAGATGATCTAAATTGGAAAGTCGTTGGATTTGCTCCTTTTGATGAAAATGTGGACATGTGGTCATGAGATAACCTTAACTGAGGAACAAGAATAAAGAATGATATTTGATATATTTATAGCGATGATCTATGAAATGCAAAAAAACTATTTTCATCATGACCAACAGGTTTAGCTATATTTCAATTGTGAGAAGTAAAAGGATTATTTTTAAATAATACTCACAATGATGATTTTCTTAGTTATGACTTGTCTAATATTTTAAATGATTCTAAAGTATTTGCTATTGAGCTTAATGTAAGATGACAAGCTCTAAAAAGAACAGATTTGAATTATAAATTATTTAGTAATGCATGACTCAATTTAGAAAAAACGGGATGATGAACCAAATCACTTATGTTTAATATTTGAAATAATTATATATTTATTGAACAAAAAAGATTAAATAATCTTTTAGATTCCGAGTTTTATAAAGTAATAGCATGATATGATTGAAAACAATGGTTTTTAAAGATATTTGATAGTAAAAATAATCTTACATTATCTGTAAACACACAAACTTGATTTCCAGAAAACTTAATAAAAATAAAAGATTTATATATATGATCTAGTACTATTACATCTAGTTGAGAAAGATGTTTTAAAAGTGAGAAATGTACTAAAAATCAGTGGAATGATATTATTGATTATGTAAAAATTTATACGAAATAAATTTTGAAAAAATGAAAAACTCCTTATAATGAACAATACTTTAATATATAACTTAACATAATTATGAAGAAAAAGTTATTAATATTATTATCATGATATGCTATTTGAGTAGTAGCAGCGTTATTATATAATAAAAAAAATCCATCACAAATACAATTAGAAATGGAAGAAGCAAAAAAATCATGAGATGATAATGTAAAAGTATTTTTTAATAATTTCTTAGAAATTCATCAAAATTTATTAGATAGTTTGAAGGCGAAAATTCTTACAAATGAAAATAAAGAAATGTTTCAAAAGAAAAAAGAAGAGTTACTTAAATTATCTGAAGAATATAAAGAAAAAGCTCAAGACTTGTTTGAAGAATATAAAGGAAAATGAAAGGATTATGCAGAAGAGTGAGTTCAAAAATTGGAAAAATTTTACAAAGAAACTATTGATAATTTGGACGATTTAAAAGAAGAAGCTCCAGAAAAATATGAACAAACTAAGAAAAAAATTAGTGATTATTTGAATGATTTAAAATCAAAATTAAAAAAATCATAAACTATGAAAAAATCCCTGCTTAGCAGGGATTTTTAATTCAGCCATTACTGGCTACATCTAAACTGATTAAGTCACAACTTCGAATCACAGCAGAAATTTTGGCTATATAGCTTTCATCTTCTTGAGGTGCATATATCGGAGCAAGGACTTTTAAAAGCTTAAATGGGTCTGTTTCTCCTTTTTTCAGTAAATTTTGGACTCTCTTGTAATAGCTTTTTTCAGAAAGTGTTTCTAAATATATTACCACACTTTCTTGAGAGCTAGTGAATACAAGATGCCTTTTTCCTGATCGTAAACCAAAGTGATTTTTCCTCTTTTGCGCAGAATAGCTTTCACCATACCCAGTTTCAAGTGCAGCTTGAGCTACAGCGAGAGAGGTCGGAATTTGTTCAGCCAGACCACCGAGTTTTTCTTTTTTTCTCTGCACGATTTCACTCATCCAGTTTATGTACTCCATATCTCCGCACTGACCAAAGGAAAGAGTAGAGATACTCATGAGGAATACAAAAAATAGATATCGGCACAATCGTGGTTCCATTTGGAAATCTCCATAAAGTTTCAGGAAATAGATAATAATAAAAAATGAATCTTTTTCAATATTTTTTATAAAAAAAGTCTAGACTTTTTAGTCTAGGCCTTTTTTATTTACATCTATTTTCTTATAAATAGCAATGTAAAAGTAAAATTAATTTAGTTGTTCATAAACTTCTCCAGCAATTTTAATTGATGGTTTTAATGTTTTTGCACCAATTGCCCATTTTGCAGGACAAGCAGTTCCTGGATTATTTCTCATAAATTGAAGTGCTTCTATTTTTCTAATAAGTTCATCAGAGTTTCTTCCAAGAGGACCAGAAGTTACTTCAATACCTCTTACAATTAAATCTGGATCAATAATAAAAGTTCATCTTCCAGCAATACCTGTTTTTTCATCTAAAATATTATACACATCAGCTACTCCAGTATTGTGGTCTGCTAACATTGTATAAGGGAAGTTTTCCATTAATTTTTCATGTTTTACCCAAGCTCTGTGAGAAAAAGTTGTATCAGTAGATGCAGCAAGAACTGTTACTCAAAGCTCATCAAATTTAGCTTTTGCATCAGCCATATCTTTTAATTCAGTTGGACAAACAAAAGTAAAATCAGCAGGATAATAAAATAAAACAGTCCATTTTCCTTTTAAGTCTTCTAAAGAAATTTTTGTTTCATCATCTTTAATTGGATCATAAGCAGGAAGTGTAAATAATGGAGCTGGAGTATCAATTTTTACGATATCATTGTAGAATTCTAAATTTTCCATATATCTATGTATTAATAATAAAAAAGCTTAATGAGAATTATTCTCATTAAGCTTGATTTTATATAAAAAATACTTTAAGTCAAAAGATTTTTTATGATTTTTATCTTTGCATAATTTCAAGAGAAATAGTTTTTTCAGATTTATTAAAGAATAAATCAACTGCTTCTATTTTTATAGTATGTTGTCAAATAGGGAGAGAGAAGTCTTTATTTATTTCTACTGCAAACTCTCTTGCTTCTATTCACATATTATATGCATTTCCATCTAAATAGATATTTATAGTTTTAATTTTTGATCTATCTTGAACAGTTCCTCTTAAATTAAAATACTGATCAGAATAAAGAGAAATAGCATCTTTTTCAGGATTTGTTACATTAATAACAGGAGGTGTTGTATCTTTTAAGATAATATTAATATTTTTTGTTTCTTCACCTCACATATATACTACATCAATAGCTCTTACTGTAAGATTATATTCACCAGAATATCCAGAAGGAATAGTAATTCATCCAACATACACACCGCTTGATTTATTATCAACATTTATTTCTTGGATAATATTTTCTCCTAAAAGTATTTGGAGTTTTGTTATAGGATTATTACTTTTATATCCGATTTCTACATAGTTATATCCATTAACAAAAGTTTCTCCATTTTCAATTTTTGTTCTTACTTCAATATTAGAACTTGATACAAGTTGTTGATCTCTTTGACATTCAACATCTTTATAATCAGAAATAATGTTTGGAAAATTTGAAAATTCTTTATATCCATTTTCTTTTGCCCATTTTTGTACTCATTCTTCCCAAACAGCATTTGTTTGATCAATAGAATGATAGGCAATATAATATCATGTTTTTATAGCTGCGGCAGGAGTATTTGATCCTACTTTTCCATTACACATTGCATCATATTGAATTGATTGTAAACTTGTGTCATAATCAGTTGGAATATTTTTAAATAAACTATCCACTGTTAAACTTGGTTCAAATCCTTCAGGAGCAAGAAGTCATGAGATTTTAGATATTTTTGTATATTTCAATCATTCCGGTATTTTCCAAGTAAGTTTTTCTTGATTTTTTAAGGCATATTCCATAAATTGTTTCCAAATTGGAGCTGCTCCATTTAATCAATCTCAACTACGATTTATAGCTTTACCATTTGTATTTCATGCCCAAACTACTGTAGTAATTTGAGGAGTATATCAAGCAGTCCACAAATCTCAAGGAAATAATTCTCTTTTTCCATTTGTGATATATGTTTTATTTGAAGTTCATGTTTTGGCTCCAGCTTGTCTGTCTCTTAAACTTAAGTTCGCATTCCAAAATTCGTCTGGTCTTGAATAAGTTGCTGATAAAATATAGTTCATAATATAAGCAGTTTTTGCATCAAGAACTCTTACTCAAGCAGATTTTTTCTTTTCTTCAATGACAAGTCCTTTACTATCAAGAATTTTTAAAATAGGATTTATTTCTACTTTATTTCACATATTTGCAAAAACAGTATATGCTTGAGCAACTTCTAATGGAGTCATTTCTCATGTTCCGAGAGCTAAGGGTGCACCATAATAAAAATTTTCATCTAAAGATTGTACTCCAACAGATTTAAGATAGTCAATAATTCATTTTTGTTCACCTGCTAGGAAATAAAGTTTAATAGCAGGAATATTTCTTGAATGATTTAAGGCAGTCATTAAAGTCATTTTTCAAGAAAATTTTCAGTTATAGTTTTTTGGTTCATAATTTCCTGGAAATACTGTAGGAATATCATAAATTGGTGTATGTGGACCAAAAGAGTTTTTATCAATAGCAAGAGCATATACGAAAGGTTTAAAACTACTTCATGGTTGTCTTTTTGAGTTGAGCATATTTACATTTCAATCAATTTCTTTATTGAAATAATCAGCTCATCATACATAAGCAATAATGTCTCAACTTGCATTATCAATACTGATTAAAGCAGCATTATTTGCATCAAATTTTTGTAAATTTGTTTTTACTTGATTTTGTACTAATTCTTCAGCTTTCATTTGTAAATCTGAATCAAGAGAGGTGTAAATTTTTAGTCCTCATTCTTCTAAAAGTTCTTCACCATATTTTCAAGCAAGATATTCTCTTACATACATAACAAAGTGAGGATATTTAATATTTTCTCTGTATTCTCTAAATTCAAAACCAATACCAGCTAAAATACTTTCTTTATATTCGTCAAAGTTTATATAATTATCTTCCAGCATTCTTCAAAGAATAAAATCTTTTCTCCCAGTTTGATATTCAAGTTGTTTTCCATTATCTTCAAGAATGATATTATTTAAAAATCAAAGTAAATCAGAATAGTTCATAATACTACAACCATCTTTATCAATACTCATTGATTTTTTAAAATTTTCTCTTGCAAGATTACATACTAAAATTCCATTTTCTCATAATCTTGTTGCTTTTAAACCAGATATGAAAGAAGTAAATTTTTCTACAAGCATTTTATTCTCTTCTAGTTCAGATTTTTTAATAAGATTAATCGTACTATTTACATCTCATTTTGGATATACATAAAGATTTCCAACCAGTCTTGTAAAATAGTTGTAAGGAGAGTAATATGTAGGTCATTTTGGTATACTAGCCAACATACTTCATTCTAAAATACTTAAATCTGCAGCTCTTTTTCCAAAAAATGTTAAACTTGCTTGTTCAATCCCAAATGCATTACTTCAAAACGGAATTTTATTTAGGTATAATTCTAATATTTTTTCTTTAGAGGCTTCATTGGTAAGCTTGTAAGCAAGATAAAATTCTTTTATTTTTCTTTCAAGTTTATCAGAAATTGATTCAGCAGAACTTCTATTTTCAATAATAGTATTACGAATTAATTGTTGAGTAAGTGTTGAAGTTCATCAAAATCATTCATTTTTTCAAATAATTCAATAAAATCAAGCTCTTAACAAACCAATAATATCAATTCAAGGGTTTTCCCAATATCTTTTATCTTCTCAAGCAATAATAGCATTTACCATATTTTTTGAGATTTGATTGTAATTTACATAGGTTCTTTTTTCGTCTCCAAAAAGAGTATAAAGCTCACCTCCATTTTTATCATAAATAATAGATGCTTCTTTAATATCCATTGCCTCTAAACTACTAATACTTGGAAGAGGTCTGATAACCTTAAAATATATGAATCAAATTCATGAAAGAACAACTAAAAAAAATCATAAAATTCAATATAAAATAACTTTATTTGCTAGTATAGAGTTTGTTTTTTTCGTTGTATATCTCTTTCTTTTTTTTAATTTGATAGTTTTAAATCACATAGGATTAAAATAAGATATAAAATAATATTACGTATTAAAAGTTTAAGAAATTATAATCATCTCCAATAATTATTTCTATTTTTACTTCTGGATCCTCAGAGTATTTTGGAAGAGATTCTACATTTTCACTTCCTCAAAATATAAATAATTCAAGTGCTTCAACAGTTTCAGGTTTTGTTCATCATGTTCCTGTTGAATATAAAATTTTTGATTTTTCATATTTATCTCCGGAAGTATTTCATACTGAATTTTTTGAAGGAATATTAAATCAATATTTTTTTAATTTACTTGCTATTTCATTTGCAAGTCATCCTACTCAAGTTGAATTGAATATATTAATTTTTAAATTTTCACTATAAACTAAAGGATAATTAAAAATTAAATTTGTATATTGAATAAGTTTTGAATAATTTGATGGGTTTGCTTTACTTCATCATTCTTGAAGTAACACTGATGCTCATCAAAAATCTGCTCTTAAAGGAACGTATAAAAATCATCATTTTTCACAAATACTACTTCCATAAAAACAAGTATCATTCAAATTTGAACTTACTATATTTTCTCTTGGAATATCTTTTACAAATAATGCTAATTGAATCATTTGTGCAAGATCTAAATCAGTAACAATATGTTCATTTACAATATTATAAATTGATTTAATTTTGCTTGGGGAAGTTATAAGTTCTAAAGAAAGTGCTTTATCTCTAATTGCTTTTATAATAAGTTGTTGTCTTAATGATCTATCAAAATCACTCGTTGTATGTCTTGATCTTGCATATTTAAGAGAAGTAGACCCATCTAATGTTTGAGGTCCAGCTGAAATTTTAAATGTTTGATATGTTGAGTTTGGTCCAGGATATGTTGTATCTACAATAGCATCTGGAACATTAATATCAATTCATCATAAAGTATCAATTATTTTTCTAAAACCTTCAAAATCAAGATTTACAAAATAATGCATTTCTTCACCTGTAATTTTTGTCAATACTTCTTGTAAGTATTTAATCCCTTCAAATTCGTCTTTTGATTTTCTTAATCCTCTAAAATAAGTTTCATTTATTTTTCCAGCTCCTCCTGTTGGATATTCTACATATAAATCTCTTGGAACAGAAAACATAGAAACTGATTTTTTATCATAATTAATAGAGGCAATTAAAATACTATCTGTAAGTTCAGGAGCATCATTTTCTTGTCATCATCTTCAGATAATAACGATATTTGTTTTTCCATCAGCAGATTTTTTTATAGTTGGAGTATTATTTATTTCATCAAATTTCACATCAAATCAAGCAAAACCTATAATACTATCTAAATCAAACTTGATATTTGATACTTGTTTTAAAATTCATAATCAAAATAAACTTATAATCACTAAACATATGATTAAAAAATATTTTGTAAATGAATTGTTTGATTGTTTAGATTTGATGAATCATTTTTGTATTTTTATTAAATTACTAACATCAATTTTATTTGAGTTATCTTTGGTTTTTCCAATTTTTTTCTTTTTAAACATTTTTTGATATAAAATTATAATTGCAAGATATTTATATAAAAAAAATTAAAAAATTCAAGTAAAAATTTATATTACAAAAAATTTGATTTTAAAAAAAATAAGTTATACTTGTAATACTTTTCTTACTTGTATAATTATATGATTTATGAATCGAGATAAAACAAATTGCTCAGCAAAAAATAATTTACCATGAACTTTAAAGTTAGGATGAGTTTTAACTATTGGTTCAAAAGGACAAATTGTAATTCCTAAAGAAGTGAGAGATGCACTATATCTGTCACCGGGAAGTGATGTAGCAATTTTTTATTCAGTTGATAAACAACATATTTGACTGGTAAAAAATGATGATTTGCAAAAAATAATTGATTTTGCAAGAAGTGAATGAATACATATTGAATATTAATTTTATAATATAATTTAGAAATATGAAAAAGCATATAAGTTTGATTTTACTTTTAGTATTCCTAACTTCATGTGGTACAACAGCTCCACAAGAGGAAGTGACTCAGGATATAAAACCAAAATATGTGAAAACCCAAATAGTTGAAAAAAAGATTTTTTCAGAAGATATAAAATTAGTTTGAAAAGTTTCTTCGTCAAAAGAAACATGAATTACTCCATTAGCTTCATGAGTAATTAAGGAGGTTTATGTAAAAGTTGGAGATAGTGTAAAAGCATGAGATGTGCTTGCAACTATTGATACACAATCAAATCTTACAAATATTAATTTAAACAACGCACAAAGTACTTATAATAATACAGTAACTATTTATAATGCTACTAGAGAATCATTACAAAAAACTCTCGAATCAGCAAAATTACAATATGATAATGCGGTTATTTCAAGAGACAATGCGTATACTTCTACACAAAAACAATTAGAATTAGCACAATCACAATTAGCAGCAGTAGATACACAAAAAAATAATACAACAAAAACAAACCAAACAAGTCTTGCATTAGCTCAAGAAAGTTTAGTAAGTGCGAAGTTAAATTTAGAAAATTTTAACGCAAATTATGAAGAAACAATGAGAACTTTAAATGTAAAAAAAGATTCTCTTATAGATAATATGAAAGTATCTGTTGATTCGGCTGTTGCAAGTATTAATTCTACATTACAATTTGTAGATACAGTAATTGGAATTACTCCAGCAAATCAACATTTAATAAAAGATTATGAAATTTATCTTTCAGCACAACAACCATCTTTAAGAAACGAGGCTGAGTTATTGTTTGGAACAGCAAATGTATCATATCAAAACTTAAAATCAAAATATGATAAAAATTCAAAACAAGAAGATATTGTTTGATTGTATGCAGAATTATTATCACTGATTGAAGATATGGTAAGATTAAGTGATAAAATGGTATGAGTACTTGATAATAGTGTAGTTTCTCAAACTCTTGATGAATCAAGATTAAATGGTTTTAAAAGTGCTATGAAAACATATCAAGGACAAATTATTTCTACAAAATCAACACTTATTTCTTTAAATAATTCATTGATTGATGTAAATAATTCTATTACTTCGACACAAGTAAGTTTATCTACTCAAAAAGCAACTTTGGAACAAGCAATTAAAATTGCACAAGCAACTCTTGATAATACTCAAGCTTCAACAAGTAGTAGTATTGACAGTGTGGTTTCTACAAAAAATACAACTCAAATTCAATTAGAAAATACTATTGCTACTATAAAATCTACTCGTGAAACAGCAGATAATGCAGTAAAAATTGCTCAAAATCAATATACTTCAGCTCAAGCAAATTATAATTCTCAACTTGCGTCAATTAAATCACAATTAGATTCGGCAAGTGGACAAAAAAACTCTTTAACACAACAATTAGAAAATTCATCTATAAAAGCCCCATTTGATGGAGTTATTATCAGTAGAAATATTGAAGTTGGAGGAAGTGTTTCACAAGGTGCAAGTGCATTTGTTATTTCAAACTCTTCTCAAAAAATTATAAAAATGGATATAAATTCTGAAAATGTAAAATATATTTCAGTATGAACAGAAGTAAGATTAGATAAAAATGGAAAAACTGCAACTTGAGTAGTTACAATTGTATGAGCTGCATCAAGTGAAACAACAAAAATGTTTCCTGTAGAAATTGCTTTTTCAAATGAAGAATTAAATAATTATTTAGTGCTTGGAGATTTTGTTGATGTGTATATTCAAAAAAATCTTTGAACTGAGTCATATATTGTAGTTCCATTTTCTTCACTTTTAGTTTGAACCAATCAAACATATAACATTTATGTAGTTGGAAGCGGAAGTCTAGTAGAGGAAAGAAATGTAAAAATATGATCAAGTAATAGTATGGAAGTGGTAGTATCAGAATGAATTCAAGAAGGAGATAAAATTATTGTAAACGGTACGCTCAATATTTCTGTATGAGATCTTGTTGAAGAGATAGAGTAATAAAAAATATAGCGAAAGAAAAAGGAATATTCACCTTTTTTCTTTTGATATAATTTTAATTTTTATATTTTAACTCATTTTTATGTCAAAACATAATGAATCGATTTATTTACAAAAACTTGAATTTGATGAAAGTTTAAATAAATCATGGATTGCATTTTTTATAGATAGAGTAAGATTTACTTGGCTTATTTTGATAATGGTTTTTATTGCTTGATATATTTGAGTAAAAAATTTACCATTAGAATCAATGCCAGAAGTAGATATTTGAATGGCATATATTATTACTACACTTCCTGGTGCGAGTCCTGAGAGTGTGGAAGATTTAGTAACAAAAAAAATTGAAAAACAAATTTCTAAAGTAAAGGGAATAGATACGATTACTTCAACAAGTATGAATTCAAGTTCTATGATTTTAGTACAATTTGTTTCAGGTATCAATACAACAGATGCAGTAAGAGAATTAAAGGATAAAGCTGATTTAGCAAAACCAGATTTACCAGAAGATGCAAATGAATCGGTTGTTAAAGAAGTAGCATTTGATGAAATGCCAATATGGACGTTTGCTATTTCTTGAGATTATGATGGATATCAATTACATGAATATGCAAAAATTATTAGAGATGAATTAGAACAACATCCACTTGTATCGGAAGTAACTATTTCTGGATGAATGGAAAAAGAATTTTGAGTTTTTATTGAACCTCAAAAATTAGAACAATATGGATTAACTCTTTCAGCTGTAAATACTGCTATTCAAAGTGCAAATATGACTCTTCCTATTTGAGATATTGAAATAGGTTCATATAAACATTCTATAAATGTAGATTCAAGATTTTATAGTATTGAAAAATTAAAAAATATTGTAGTTGCTAGACTTGGAGACACCTGAATTGTATATTTGAGTGATGTTGCAGATGTAAAAGAATCACCTAAAAAAATTACTACTCTTTCAAGATTGTCAGTTTGAGGTCAAGATCCATTTAATGCAGTAACTTTATGAGTTGTTAAGAAAAAATGATGATCAATAGTTGATTTAGTATCTGATGGAGAAAAATATCTTGCTAATTTAAGTAGTAAATGAATATTGCCTGCAGATTTACAAATAAAAACAATTGTAGATAATGCAAAAGATATAAAAAATGATCTTCATCACTTAGTAAGAGACGGAATTATTACTATATGTCTTGTATTTTTCTCACTGTTAATGATTATTTGAGCAAAAGAGGCTTTGGTTGCAGGAACAGCAGTACCGATAGTATTTTTGGTTACTTTCGCGATTATGTTAGTGGCTGGTCAAACACTGAATTTCTTGTCGATGTTTGCTTTGATTTTATCACTTTGATTATTAGTTGATGATGCGATAGTAGTTATTTCAGCTATTAATCAGTATAAAAAATCAGGAAAATTTACTACGAGAGAAGCTGCTATTTTGGTTGTAAGGGATTATAAACAAGTATTGATAACAACAACTCTTACAGTTGTATTTATATTTGGTTCTATGATGTTTATGACGGGATTGATAGGAAGTTTTATATTTTCTATTCCATTTGTTATAAGTGTGGTACTTATTGTATCATTAATTGTTGCACTTACTCTTAATCCTGCACTTGCAGTAATGATTTCAGGAAGAGATTCAAAAACCGATTTATCAAAACATGACAATACCAAATGATGGAGATGAGTAATTAAAAAAGCACTTGATAATGGATTTATATCAATTCATTCATTGGAATCAAAATATGGAGAAGTATTGTCAGGACTTATATTTTCAAAGAAAAAAACAAGAAGATTTTTATTTTCTATATTAATATTATTTATAAGTGCTTTAGCACTTCCTATCATGGGATTATTAAAAACAGAGTTTTTCCCATGAGGTGATTCAAATAATTTTTCTATTAATATAGAGTTAGAACCAGGAACAAAATTAGCAGTTACCTCAGATGTTACCAAAGAAATAGAAGAAGTTTTATTTAAAGAAAAAGAAATAGATAGTTTTTCTACTTCTATTTGAGTATTATCAGGTTCTGATTGAGGTTCAAGTAGTAGTGAACATTATGCAACTATTAGTGTTAAATTAATTGATAAAAATGATGGAAGAAAAGAAAAATCTTATGATATAGCATCAAGATTAAGAGAGGAATTTAGTACATTTAAAATGGCAACTATTTCTGTAGTAGAAGAATCTTCATGACCTTGAAATTCTGCAGATTTTGAAATAAAAATTGCATGAGATGATTTTGGTACACTTGATAAAATAGTTGATGATGTGAAAAAAACATTAGTAAATATTCCAGGAACTATTGATATTAAATCTTCAAGAAAACCATTACCTTTTGAATTTGATTTAGCATTAGATCCAGTAAAATTAGCTTTATATGATGTAACAGTTCCTCAAGTAGCAAGTTTTATTAGAAATATTGTTGATGGAACACAAGCAACTAAAATTTACCTTGGAAATGAAGAAGTAATTGTAAGAACTTTATATGATGAAAATAGTGTTGATACTTTTGATAAAATCAAAGATATTACTATGAAAAATAATAAAGGTCTTGATGTAAGTTTGAGAGATATTGTTTCTCAAGATTTTAAACCATCAGTTTTCTCTATTACAAGAGAAGATCAACAAAGAGTTGTTACTGTTTCAGCAACAGCAAAACAATGATTTAATGGTCAACAAATTCAAACACAATTTGATGAAAAAATGAAAAATTATAAACTTCCAAATGGATATAGTTTTATTACTGGATGAGTAACGGAAGAAAATGCAAAATCAGTAGCAAGTCTTTGAGTATCAATGATGTTTGGTTTGATGTTAATTGTATGACTTTTAGTGTTACTTTATGATTCTTATAGACAAGCAGTACTTGTAATGATTACTATTCCACTTTCTTTGATTTGAGTATTTTATTGACTTACTCTTGCTGGACAACCTCTTTCATTTCCTTGAATGATTTGAATGGTAGCACTTTTTTGAATTGTAGTAAGAAACTGAATTATTTTGTTTGATAAAATTAATCAAAATATTGATGAAAATATTCCGATGAGAGAAGCTATTGTGGATGCTTGAATGTCAAGACTAGAGCCAGTACTTTTAACTTCAATATGTACGGTATTATGAATGATTCCATTGACAGTAAGTAATCCAACTTGGACATGACTTGGGCTTTCAATTATGTTTGGACTTTCAACAAGTACATTTTTTACACTGTTAGTATTACCATTATTATACTACATAGTATTTAGAAAAAAACATATTAATAACTTGTAAAAAATATTTAAAAAATATTTAAAAAATATGACTTTCTTTATGAGAAGTCATATTTTTTTATTGCTTTTAAGTTATATTCTCATTTTTTAATGTATGATTATTGGATAATAAATCCTATATAAAATATACCTTTAAAAATAATGTCTAGGGAGAAAAATTTGACAATATTGAAAAAAGATTATCATAAATAGCATATTATTTTTTAAAAATTTATATGAAAAAAATTAAAGTAATTATGTTGTTAGCTGTGGTTACATTATTAGCTTCTTGTACTCAAACAAATGAAAATACAAACACGAATACTAATACACAAGCATCTGCTTGAGAATTAGTTGAATCTTCAACTGGAGGTATTTCTGTGGATTTGACAAAAAAATATCACTATTTAGATAGTTTAAATCTTAGTTTTAATGAAGATACATTTTGAGATTTAATTTCAAAAACTCCTTATACAATAGTATATTTTTATCCTCTTGATTTCACTCCAAATTGTACTATTCAAGCACTTGATTTTTCTGCTATGATAGATGATTTTGCAAAACTTGGATACCAAATTATTTGAGTTTCAAAAAATGATATTGAATCACATAAAGCTTTTGCTGAAGCTCATAGTTTAAAAATTAAACTTATTCAAGATTCAAATTCTGATTTACTAAAAGAATTTGGAGCTTTATGAGAACCAACTACATATTGAAATGGAGATCAAACAACAGATATTATCCGTTCTACTGTGATTATTGACAGTAAAGGAACACCAATTCATGCATTTTATGATGTTGAAGCAGTTGGTCATGCTCAAAGAATTTATGACCTTGTAAAAAATAATAAATAAATTCTCTTACTTACTTCTTAAATAAGTCTTGTATTATCTACAAGACTTATTTTTTTATTTTAACAATATGCAAGAAAAATTAATATCTTTTTTTATTTGAATCGAAGTATGAGCAGTAATAACACTATCATATTCATATTTTTTTAATAATACACCTTCTCAAATGTGACCATGATGAGGATTTTGATGAGGAAATATGGAAATGACCGATGAAAGATTAACACAAATGGCAGAAAGACTCTGAATGACAAAAGATGAATTACAAAAGGAAATTGATGCTGGAAAAGATATTAGAACTCTTATGCAAGAAAAATGAATTACTCCACAATCAGGGAATTCTTCAGGAAGAACTCAAACAAGAGAAACTCAAACTTCAAATTAATTTATAACATAAAAACAAATCAATATGATTACGAAAATATTTAAAAAAATTAGTATATTTTATTTTATAATATGAATTTGATCGGGAAGTTTTTGATATTATTATGTTTTTATAAAACAAAGTTCAGAAGTACAAACTTCAGCTTCATCTTCTACATCTGAAATAGTTGCGAGTTGAAGTTTATCACAAAGTATTACAGTAGTTTGAAATGCCGAATTGACAGATGAACAACAATTAAAATTTAATAAAACAGGGAAGGTTACTGCTGTTTATATAAATGAATGAGATACAGTTAAAAAAGATGATTTAATTGCAGAATTAGATAAATCTCAAGCACTTATTAATATTGAACAACAACAATTAAATATAGAGAATGCAAAATTGAAATTACAAGATCTTTATAAACCATTAGATGCAAGTAAAATAATGGAGTATGAAAAAAATATTTCCCAAGCAGAAGATAATATTGAAGTAGCAAAAAAAGAACTCGATTTGCTTTTAAAAACACAAGAAACCAGTACACAAAATATTGAAAAAAATATAGAATATAAAAAAAAGGATATTGAAATACTTGAAAAATCTTTAGTAGACGCTGAGGAAAGCTATCAAGTTACTATAAAAGAACAACAAAAATCTTTAACTAATACTGAAATAGAAGTTCAAAATACTTTTGATACACTTTTGTTAGATTTTAAAAAAGAACTTACAGGAATTGCAGAAAATATAGAAGCAATTGATTATATTTTATGATACACAGAATGAAATAAAACGAAAAATGATGTATTTGAAATCTATCTTTCTGCAAAAGATTTAACATTAAAAAATCAAGCTGAAATTTATTTTTCTAAAGCAATATCTTCATATCAAAAGGCATTAAAAGCTGATGATAGTGACATAAGAAGTCTTTTAAATTTGGAAAAAGAATTATTTGATAATCTGTATTATGCTTCGGATTATACATATAAAGCATTAGAAAATAGCGTGGAGGCAGCAAGTTTAACAGCAAATGAAATTTCATCAAAAAAATCTTCTATGTCGTCAATTCGTTCAAAAATGCAATCTGGACAAGCAACTGTTTTGAGTTATGAGAAAAAATTAGATACTTTAACAGATGTTGATTTGGTAAAATCATCACAACAACTTACTTTAGAAAAATCAGCAGATAATATTACTTCTATAAAAAATAATTTAGATAAAGCTAAAAATGATTTAAAAAATTTAGAAAAAAGTTTATCTGAGACACTAGAAGATAATAAATTAAAACTAACATCAAAACAAAATTCTATAAAAAATTTAGAAACAGGTCTTGAAATTACTAAAAAAACATATCAAGAAGCTTTAGAATGACCGACAACTACAAATGTAATTAATTTGCAAAATGAAATAAAAAAAGCAGAATTAAATCTCTCTGATGCAAAAAAAGAACTTGATAACTTTGAATTAAGAGCTCCATTTTCATGAATTATTCGTAAAGTAGATTTACAAGTTGGAGATAATTTGGCAAGTGATAATTCTAAATATGTCTATATTGAAAACCCTGATTTAATAGAAATACCTGTACTTCTTGACCAAGTAGATATAGTAAAAGTAAATATTTGACAAAAAGCGACCATTACATTCGATGCGTATCCAACTGAAAAAGTAGAATGACAAATTCAATTGATAGATTATACGCCTGTACAATCATCATGAGTGGTTTCATATACTATAAAAATTGTAATTACAGACGAAAAGTTTGATAAAAAAGTATTATCATGAATGACAGCAGATATTGAAATTATAACCTTAGAAAAAGACGATGTATTAGTAGTTTCAACAAAAGCAATTTCTACTCAAAATAATAAAAGCTATGTAAATGTAGAAAAAGATGGAAAAATTCAAAAAGTTGAAATAGAAATTGGAACTGCCTCATCTTGAAAGACCGAAGTACTTTCGTGATTAACACTTTGAGATAAAGTAATAATTAATGAAGTAAAAACTTCAAGTTCTACTACAACTTCTTCAAGTTCAAGTTCACTTATTAGTCTTCCATGATCAGGATGATGAGGTGGGAATAATAGATCATGATGAGGTTTTTGAGGATGACCATGATTTTAGTAATATATAATATAAAAATATGATTACCTTACAAAATATTACCAAAGAATATAAAATGTGAGATACTATTCTTCAAGTTTTGAAATGAATAGATTTACAAATTGATGAATGAGATTTTGTTTCGATTATGTGACCTTCTTGAAGTTGAAAATCTACTCTTATGAATATTATTTGAATGCTTGATATTCCAAGTACAGGGAGTTATATTTTTGATGATATAAATCTTTCTTGACTGAGTGAAGATAAGTTAGCACCAATAAGATGAAAAAAGATATGATTTATATTCCAAAGCTATAATTTAATTCCTCGTATGTCTGTTATAAAACAAGTAATGTTACCATTAGCATATACCTGAATGAATAAAAAAGAGAGATGGGAAAAAGCTAAGAAAGCATTAGAAAGAGTTTGATTATGAGAGAAAATAAATCACAAACCAAGCGAACTTTCTTGATGACAACAACAAAGAGTAAGTATTGCAAGAGCTCTAGCAATAAACCCAAGTATGCTGTTAGCAGACGAACCAACAGGAGCACTTGATACAAAAACTTGAAATGAAATTATGCTGTTGTTACAAGAATTAAATAAGGAGGGAAAAACTATAGTTCTTATCACTCATGAGCCAGAAATAGATAATTTTGCTAAAAAACATATCTTTATAAAAGATTGACTTATTCAATAATTATTCTATATGAATTATTTTAATTATTTATGATTTAATCTTTTTGAAAATGATTTCTTTATATGAAAATTTTACAAACTCTCTTGAATCTATACGAGCAAATAAACTCAGATCTACTTTAAGTATGTTATGAATCATTATTGGAGTTTCTTCAGTTATTATTTTAACTGCAATATGAGCTGGAAGCCAAAAATCTATTGTTGACCAAGTAGAGGAAATGTGAACAAATATACTGACTATTTCACTTAATCGTATGTGATGAGTGAATTCAAGATCGGTATCAAGTGATATTTTAAATCAAAATCTTGTTGATGAAATAAAACAAATTTCTTGAATAAAAGCGATCGCACCAACTATTTCGACAAACTGACAACTTATATATGGGGCTAATAATATGAATGCGTCAGTTTTATGAATTAATAGTGATTATTTTTCTGCAAAAAATGTAGAAATATCATATGGGATGTGATTTACTCAAAGTCATCAAGATAATTTAGATAAAGTTGCTATTATTTGACAAACTATTCTTACAGATTTGTTTGATGGAGAGGATCCAATTGGAAAAAATATAAAAATGTGAAATAATGTTTTTGAAGTTATTTGAGTAATAGAAGAAAATTCTACTCTTGATAGTGTTGTATTTATTCCTATTTCAACAGCATCTATTCGTGTAGTATGACAAAAATATTTTAGTGAAATTATGATTGCTGTTGAAAATTCAGATACTATTACTCAAAAACAAGAAGAAATTAATAATGCACTTATTGAATTTTTAAACATTGAAAATACATCATCTCTTCCATATCGTATTAGAAATCAAGCAGAAATGCTCTCAAACCTTACATCTATAACAGAAACTTTAACAATGTTATTATCAGGAATTGCAGGAATTTCTTTACTCGTAGGATGAATTTGAGTTATGAATATTATGCTGGTTTCAGTAACAGAAAGAACAAAAGAAATATGAATTAGAAAAGCAATTTGAGCCGGGAAAAACGATATCTTAACACAATTTTTAACAGAAGCGGTTACATTAAGTATTTTATGATGAGCTATGTGAATTGCACTGAGTTTTTGAGTTGTTCAAATATTGAATTATTTTTCTATAGCAGCGATTATGACCAATGATTCACTTCTTTTAAGTTTTTGATTTTCTTTTTGAATAGGAGTTGTATTTTGACTTCTTCCTGCATACAAAGCATCAAAACTTAGACCAATAGAAGCATTGAGGTTTGAATAAAAAAACTATTTTTTAAAAAATAGTTTTTTTATTCAAAAATAGAGCATATAAAGAGTTCCGATTCATAGGGCAACATATAAAATATAATCACTATATTTATAAGCCTCTTTTCATAAATAGACATATAAAATAATTAATGGAAGTTCTCATAAAATACCAGCAAGATATGCTTTTACAACATTATATTTTATAAGACCAGCAGAGTAATATAAAATATCTACAGGAATAATGGGGACTAAAGATCATCAAAATATCACTTTAAAACCATTTTGTTTTATTTTTTCATTATATTTTGAAATAAGTTGGAAATTTTTATTTTCTTTTAAATCTTCTCAAAAAACATATCAAACAAAATATGTTTGGAAAATTCAGATACTTACTCAAATAATACTAATAATTAATGTTATCCAAAAATCTTGTAAAAAATAACCAGCAAAAAGTATTGCAAAAGTAGAAGGAATAAATAGGTAATTTCTAAAAAAATAAAGAATTAATATAATAATTATTTTTATATTTAAACTAAGTGTTTTTTCATGAAATAAATCTTCTAATTTATAACCAGAAAAATATAAATATAAACTCGAACTTATTCATACAATAAACAAAAATATAATTATATATGTAAATATTTTTTTATGATTTTTTTTCATGGTTTTTATTACAAATATAAACAAAAGCAGGTGGAAAGTTGAGAAGAGTAAATCTATATTTTATTTTTGGGAAAAAAGTTTGTATTTGTTTTTTGTTTTGGAGAAAATATTGATATTGAATAAAAAAACCGTTACTTTTTAAGATGTTTTTTGATTCAGAAAGTATTTTTAATACGGTATGTTTTTTTATAAATGCCAGAGGTAAACTACTTACTATATAATCAACTGAATTTTCACCAAAATATTTTTTTATATTACAAACATCTTCTTTATAAACATTTATTTGAGAATTATTTTTATATTTTTCTTTTAAAAAATTATAAAAACCTTCATCAATTTCAAAAATACTTATTTTCGAATTTGAAGTTATTTGTTTTAATAATTCATCTGTAAAAATTCCATCTCCAGGTCAATATTCTACGATATGAATATCTTGAGAAAAATCAATATCGTGAGACATTTTTTTATATAAAAATTTTGAAGAACGGCTTATAGCTCATACATTTGAGTAATTTTTCATTACTCTTTTATTGAAAAACATTTTTAAATTTTAGGATGTAATTCTGTTCATTTTAAAAAAAATATAAAAAATACAAATTTTTCTTACTTGTTTCTTACAAAAATTGATTACAATATAGAAAATTTATATTTATAATCACGTCATATGAAAATTTTATTAATAGAAGATAATATTCAAATTTCTGCAAATATTGTGAGATATCTCTCACTAAAAGATATTGCGTGTGATTCAGCACAAGATGGAAAAGATGGTTTATATAAAGCATTATCACATCATTATGATGTTATTATTTTAGATATTAATCTTCCATCAATGAATGGATTAGAAATTCTTCAAAAAATGAGAGAAAAATGAGATAATACTCAAATTATTATGTTGACATCTAATTCAGCAAAACAAGATATTATTGATGGGTTAAATTTATGAGCTGATGATTATTTAACAAAACCATTTGATTTTGAAGAATTAGTCGCAAGAATTCATACACTTAATAGAAGAAATCTTAAAAATAAATCAAATACAATATATTTTTGAAATAAATATCTTATCGATATTGAAAAAACAGAAGTTTCACAAGATGGAAATATTATAAAACTTTCTCCCCTGGAGTTTAATTTGTTAAAATATTTATCTCAAAATATATGAAGAACTCTTTCTCGTCAAGAATTGTATGAAAAAGTTTGGGGAGAGTTTGAATGAGATATTATGTTTTCAAAAACAGTTGATGTTTATATTTGATATTTAAGAAAAAAATTAGATAATGATGTTATTCAAACAATAAAAGGAATTTGATATAAAATTAATGAATAGATATATGGAAAAAATGGATTTAAAACATACAAAAACACAACTTGCCATTATGTTTGCAGTGATTGTTTTTTGTGTGTCATTTTTCTTAGAATTAAGTTATTTTACGATTCGTTATACAAACTTAAGTTTTTATGAAAAAAAAGATTTTAATACCATAACAAATCAACTTTCAGAACAATTTCATAATGACCCGGTAGTGTTTAATATTTTTTTAACTGAATGATTAAGGTTTCGCCCTCCAAAAGAAGATCATAATAAACAGCAACCGGATAGAGCATTGAGATTTTTAAATTTTATGGTTCTTGATGCTTCAGGAAATATTATTGCTCAAAATTTGAATCAAGATATTTCATTCCCGTATAAAAATATACTTTCGCTTGATTATTCTCTTAAAACAATTTCACCTTCTGTTATAGCAAAAAGAGTAGATATTTCATATTTTGGTGGAGAATTTAAAGATATTATTTTTATAAAAGAATTGTCATATTCGTTAGAGGATTATTTTTGGGATGTATTTTTCTTCTTTTTGGTTACTTTATGTTTTTCAATAGTATTTTATTATATTTGAATATTTTTTGTAGATAAAAATCTAAAACCAGTAGAAGAATCACTTTCTGATATGAATGATTTTATTCATAATGCAAATCATGAACTCAGAACTCCAATAGCAGTTATTAGTTCAAATTTACAACTTTTAAATGCTACTAAATCCTATGAACCTGATTTAATTTTAGACTCAATGAATGAAATAAAAAGAATTGATAATTTAATTTTGGAACTTTCAAATTTTTCAGATATTCATAGTGTTTCATCAAGTATTGAATTAGATATTCAAAATGAAGTACAAGAAATAGTTGCGGAATATCAAAAAGAAATTGACGGGAAAAAGATAAAAGTAAATTTTAAACTGATAAAAAATACTACTATTAAAGCAAACAAAGAATATTTTTATATGCTATTTTCAAATTTACTCAGAAATGCTATTAAATATAATTTTGAATCATGAGAAATAAATATTATTTTAGATAAAAATAAAATCTCTATTTCAAATACTTGAGAAATGATTTTAAAAGACGATTTAAAATATATTTTTGATAGATTTTTTAAAGGGGAAAAGTCTAGGAATACACAAGGATTTGGTATTTGACTTTCTTTAGTAAAAAAAATTTGTGAAATTTATAAATGGAAAATTTCAGTGCAATCAGATGAAAAAAGTACTACATTTGAATTGATTTTTAAATAAAATCTTGTCTAAAAAGAGATGATAAAATTATTTTTTTATCATCTCTTTTATTGAACATTCAAAAATATCATTTTTTAGAAAACATTCTCTTGCATATATAGCTCATTTGTAACTTCAAGAATTTATATGTTCTCATAAATAATTTATATATTTATAATCTTCTCATAAAGTTCCTGAAAAAACTTTTATTTCATTATTGTTTTTATATAAAAAATAATTTGTTCAAGTTATAAGATTTCAGGTGTGAATTTTTTCAGTTAATTTTTTTGTATTATTTTCTAAAAGGGAAGTATAGTTTATTTTGTCATATTCAAAGTTTAAATTATTATCATATTCTATTATTTTTATCATAGAAATAAGTACGATAGATATGATAACAATTATAACTATAACAGAAACAATGGTTTCTCATTTTAAATTTTTTATCATAAATTTTTTATAACAAATATTTTTTCTCATTATATAGAATTATTTTAAAAGTTAAACTTTATTTTTTTTTTAAAATATTTATAATATGGTTAGTATTAATTGATCAATTTTTATATATGAGAAGACAAAAAACATGATTTACTCTCATTGAATTAAGTATTTCAGTTTTTATTCTTGCAATTATTATTGTTGGAATTTCGTTTTCAATTATGAAAATATCTCAAAATTTTTCAGACACTACTATTAAAACAGATATTTTTCAAGACATAAAAGATTTTAGTTTTGATACTTCTTTGATTCAGTACAATTCATGAATTATTTTTACAGGAGGAATTTTATTGCATAATGAAAAAAGTTGAATTTTAATAGGAAGTTTTTTAGATAATAATCAATGATATAATTATACTTTTTCTTATAATCCAGAATTATATAATAAGTATTATTTTTGATATTTCTTTTTAAATCAAAATATGCTTTCTTGAGTTTTAAATCATCATACGAATATAGAAGATTTAAATTATAATAATGGAAAAATTTATAAGAAATTAATCATAAAAGATTTGAATATTTTAGCGTATAATGATTGAGATATTTTTGAAATTGAACTTAATATTTTTAAGAGATATATGTCAAACTTTGCTTGAAAAAACAAACAAGAATATTTTTTGAAAACAGAGGATTATTTAAAATTTAATTTAAATTTTTAATATGAATAAAACAAAAAAAGCTTTTTGAATTATATATGTATTTTTTTTAATCACACTCATTTTGTCTTTTTGAGTTATTATTTTGAATAAACAATCATTTTTTGAAAAAAGTATAGATTTTATGCAAAAACAAGATATCTTGGCACAAGAAATTTTATCACAAGCAAAAATCTCATTCAATGAAAATATAAAAAATAATGAAAATTCTTGAAATTATAAACCTTTTATAACTTGTCCACAAGATGTAAAAATGTCTTCATGATCAGAAATTATTTCAATGGGAAATACTATTTATGAAAATAATATGTGTAGTTGAAGTCTTCATGGAGAAACAATAAATATATTTTTTTCCTGATCTTTTGATACTTTTTCAAGTGGGACATTATGATGAACTGGTTTTCAATTATCTTGAACAACGATATTGGAGGGAACTTTTTCTTGAATGACTCTTTCTTTTGAAAAACCAAATTTGTTTGATGATAGATTTATAAAAGCCAAAACACAAAGAGAAGGGAATATCGTAAAATGAGAATGATATAAAAATATATTTTGGTCTAATATACAAGTTGCAAATTTTATAGATAAAAATCAAAATAATACATGACCATTTCCAAAACTTTCGCAACTAGAAAAAGCTGTGTTGTATTTTGATGTGAACGATAGTTTTAGTGGAAAAATTATTCAATTTGATAAAAATATTTTTACAACTCAAAATAAACTCGTGAAAACTCAAGAATATAATTTTTTCTCTCAATCATGAACGACTTGATATTTACAAGAAAATTTAACTTTAAGTGGAAATATTTGAACTCCAAAAATATTTGATTTTGATAAAAATGATTATGCTGTTTTTTTAGCATATAGTACTTGAGTTTTAAATAATATTAGATATACTTTTAAAGTACTCACAGAAAATGCAACGGGCACATATATCAATCCTATAAGAGATGATAGGGAAATACATGAATATCTTTGAAATAATATTTTCATAAAAGATAATCAATATTATTATAAAATTCAACCAATTCATAACTATTAAAACTATGAAAAATATAAAATGATTTACATTAGTAGAATTAGTAGTAGTAATTACTATACTTGCTATTTTAAGTGCAGTATGATTTGTCGCATATACTTGACAATTAGCAGATTCAAGAAATGCAGTTCGTGTAAGTGATATGTCAAACATAAAAATGGCATTGAAAAATCATAAATTTAAAAATGGTTCATATCCTTTACCAGGAAGAGTAATAAATATTACTAATTCAGGAGTGATTATTAAACAATGATATTTTGATAATGAAACCTATACTCAAGAAATGGTTAAAAAACCAATAGATCCATTTGTAAAAAAACAAAATTATATGTATTCTGTTACTAATAATAATTTATTTTTTCAAATCGCAATGAGTTTGGAGGATAAAAATGCACAAAACGATTCTCTTATGAAAGCATATGTTGATTGAGATTATCAAAGTTTAAATGATTGATTTATTCCAAGTCTTGTATTTGCAACACAAACATGATGAGCAATTATGAGTTTATCTGGTACATCGATTGTTGATCAATGAACACTTAATTTACCATATGATGAAAATGGAATAATTATTCATGATGGAGCAACTTTGCAACAAGTTTTATGAGAAAATGTAAATGTCCCTAAATTTTATGGATATTATAGTTGCAGTGAAATTTATGACAATGGAGCAAGTATGGGAAGTGGAATATATAAAATATTAAATAATGCTGGATCTGTAACTTCAACTGGATGTACATTTTAAAATAAAAAACTCTCTTTTTTTGAAGAGAGTTTTTTATTTATTATTTTCTAAGAAAACTTTTTGAAGTTCCTTTAATATCTTCTAATTCATCAGCAAGTCAACCAAGTAAGTCTTCAGTTCAAAGAGTCATTTCATTATTTTTGTGATAGCTTTCAATTTCTTTTTGCAAATTTGAAATAATTTCGTTTGCTCTTTTTTTCTTATCTTCAAGAGAGTCATCTCTTAAATTTCCATCTAAATCAACAAATCTTTCTCATATAGAATGAGCAACATCAAATAATTTTTCATAAAAGTCTTGAGTTTTTTCATGAAAAACTATATCAGTAGTTTTTGTGTCGATATGAATTTCTAGCATTTCTAAATATGCTTTTAATGCTTTTTGATAGAGAGTTTTCATAATATATTTATTATATGTTAAAATGAGAATTATTCTCATTTAATATGATATAAAAAAAATCTTTTAAGTCAAAAGATTTTTATATCAAATTTTTCAATGCTTCTATTACTTCTTGTTCTACTTCATAGATATTTTTGTTTTCAACAACAAATCCAGAAGCACGAGCATGTCATCATCCTCACCAATTTGCACAAAATTCATTTAAATTTATGATATCTGTTTTTGCTCTAAAACTTCATTTTATTTTTTTATCTTCTATTTCATACAGTAGAAATCATACTTCAAGTCCATCTAAAGTGGTTAAAAATTCATCAATAAGCCCAGAAATATCTTTATCAGTGGTTCAAGTTTGAATAAAAAGTGATTTTGGAACGGTATTCCAAACAATTTTTCCTTCTTTAATATCCTTTAAACTTTCTAAAATTTTTCACCATAATTTGAGTCTTTGATATGGTTTTTTCTTGAATAAATTTATGATAATATCTTGATGTCTTGGATGATGTTTCATAATTTCTGATGCACTTTGAAGAGATTTTGGAGAAGAGTTTGTATTAAAAAAACTATTGGTATCAGTGATAATTCCAGTCAACAAAAAAGTAGCAATTTTTTCATCTACATATTTTTCTAAATCAAATTTTTTGATAATATCCCAAACTATTTCACAAGTAGAAGATGCATTTGTATCAACAATATTTATATTTCCAAAAAGTCCATTTGAAATATGATGATCGATATTTACCCAAGTTGTACAAGTAAAAATATCAGTATTATTTTTATAAATACTTCCTAATTGTTCTAAAGAAGCTACATCAAAGCTAATAATTAAATCTGGAGAAAAATCTGAAAGCGAAAGATTTGGGTCAAAAATCTCATTTTCATCAAGAAATTGAAAGCTTTCAGGAGTAGTTTCATCATTTATTACCAATACTTTATAATTTCAAAGCTTTTCTAAAATATAATAAAATCAAGCTAAGCTTCCATAAGCATCTCCATCCATTCTTCTATGATTGATAAGAAGAATTTTTTTAGAGTTTTTTAAATAATTTTTAAATTTTCCTATTTCATTTTCGATATTTATATCAAACATTATAACTTTTTATAAATTAAATTTAAGATATCTCATTATATGGAAAAATAAAATAAATCAAACTTTTGACTATCAAAAATCAATATGATATAATATTTTATATATAGATTAATAGAGAAAATATGATTGATCAAGTACAAAAACAGAGCATTTCATTGTTGAATAGTATTTCTACACTCAAATCAAATAAAAATCCATTTTGAGTTTTTTTTATGCTTGCAGATTTAAAGGATATATTTATTAGTATCTGAGAAATGGTATTAAATTCAATAGAATTAAATTATTCAAAAAGTGCAAGAGATCAATATAAAATTATTACTCAAAAATATAAAGATGCTGGAATTTTTGAAGCATTATATAATCATTATTTTCATACGAATGAATTAAAAAAATTTAAGTATGAAATTGATCATTATTTTGAACATTCATTTTTTGTTGATAGTTCATTTTTCTTTTTTACGCTTTCAAGAAGTGAAAAATTTGATATATTATTTGATATTTTTCTTGATTTTTATCTTCAAAAAGAACATGCAAATACGTATTTTTCTTTAAATACTTATGTAGAAAAAAAATCATATCTTGCCAAAATTGATACAAGGTTTTCTTTGGTGGACAATGATAAAATATCTTTTTATATTATTAAATTTTTAAATCAATTTAAAGATTTTGATTTTTCTGAAATTTCTCTGAATTGTCATGGAATTATTTCAGATAATATTAAAATTATAAAAAAAATCACTCTTTTTATTTTACAAAATAGCGAAAAATATCCAGAATTACGTGAATTTATTTTGGAAGCATTTATTTTAGATAGAAATATTTATGAAGAAGTGATTGAAAAATTAGAAGAAGAAAAACTTTTTGAAGTAATTTTATTTTTAAAAAATGATATTCATTCATGAATTGATAATACTTCTTTACTCAATTATGAAATGAAAAATAATATTTCAATGTATTTAAAATTTGCAAAAAGAATTGAATACTTAGATTTAGAAAAGAGAATCGATTTTTTAATTGTGAAAGAAAATGAGTTTATAGCATTATGAAAAGAAAAATGAAATTTTGCACGTCTTTCTTTTAAAAGACAATACTTAGAGGAAAATCATGGAAATATTATTGATTTAGTGCTTGGAATTACAGATATTCCATCAGAAGTATTTTATCTTGTAAAACAACAAACTTTAGATGTAAATTTAGAAAATATTTCTTTGTATAATGAAATAAAAGATTTAATTTTATATATTGATAAATCTTATTTTTTAAGTTTTGTAAGACCATTTTTACTCAGAAAAATTGCAAGATATTTTAATAATTCTGATCAAAGATACTATGTAATCAAATTTATTGCTTGTGTGGTTTTATCAAATAGTTACAGTGAATATAAAATTTTATCAAAGTTTTTTTATAATTTAGAAATGTTTTATAGAAAAGGTATAGAAGCATATATTTCAAGAATATTTCAATTTTGATGGATTATTATTTTTACTTTTATTATTTGATATTTTCTTCCTTTTTGATTTTTATTGGCAGTTTGATTTTTTATATTAAAAGAAATAATTGTTTTAATTATTGCTCGTTTTGCACCAAAATTAAAAATGAGTTTAAATTTTCAAACGACTACTTATGTAACACTACTTGCAGTAATTTCTATTTTTCTTGGAACTACTATTTGATACAAAGATAATACTCAATTAACCTATAATTATTTTAAACCTTTTATTAATGCAGCTATTTTACCAGCACATGAAAGTTTAAAAATTCTCTCTCAAGAATTGAGAAATATAAAGGCAGATATTTTATGAACTCCAAATATATCATCTTCGTGAAGTATTGATTTTTCACAAATGGATTATTTAGAGTGAAAATATTTATATGAATTAAAAAAATAAAAAAACACTTCTGAAAAGAAGTGTTTTTAAAAAGTAAAAAAGACCAACTTGGTAGCGGTCTTTTCAAAAGAGTAAGAAAATTCACTTCTGATGACGAATAAAAAATGTTTTTGGTGTCAACAGGGAACAATCTATAGGTTGAAGTCTCATCCATGACCTCGGTTTTCAAGTCAGCTACAACGGCGAACCGGAACTTTTCTTGAAAAAGAATTTCTACCTTCCTCGGGTGATTTTTTGATTGCTATTCACCGTGCAACTTTGTTTTTGTTTCTTATAGAAATCTCTAATTTTGGAGAATTCTGAAAAATTTTTGTTTAGGTTTTGTGAATTATCCCTTTTATTTAAAATTCTTTTAAAAAAAATTCTAAATAAAAGGGATAACGCTTTTCCGTTTTTATTTTTATTTTTTTTATTTTTTATTTTGGGAGAATCATAGGATTGATATGATACCCAGCTTGGAAAGTAAAATTCTTGTTAATGAGCAGTTGTTTAAGAGCATTGCCTTAACTAACTTACAAAGTAATTATAGCAGAACATCTTGAAATACTCTAATACTTATTATTGACAATAATATGAAATATTTTATAAAATCAAGTTTATTTATACTAATATTTATTTTAAGCCAATAAAAATAAAATTTTATTTTATGTATTTTATTTTGAGAGAATATTATTTTCTCCTAAAAAGCTTCTATATGCTATAAAAATGATAGGATTTTTATGTCATTTGTTCATTTTTTGTATACAAAAAAAATTACTCTTTTTGAATTGTTAAAAAGATGTGAAAATATTATTTTGCCTTTGAAGATATAAAAAATAAGAAAAATGTTAAAAAAAAGATTTCTTACATGTAAGAAATCTTTTTTTTAACATTTTGTTTTAAATTTTCCAGTCAGTATATTTTTCAAGTCCAAGTCTTTCATCATCAAGGAGAAATAATTTCCCATTTTTTGAAAGTGTTTTTAATACTTCATCAACTATTTTTTCAGAAACATTTTCTCAATAGAGGTTTTTTCCTTTCATTTTTTTATTTCCAATTGCTCCTTTTATGATCTCAGCAATTAAACGAGAATTTACAGGTGGCGCAATGATATTTGTTCCAGCAAGTATTGTTTCTGTTCTATCGCTTCAAAATCTTAAAGTTACACACGGAGTTCCAATGATATTTGCTTCTTCTTGCATACTTCCACTATCTGTTACAACAGCTCAAGCATGTGATAACATATCTATTACTTCTGAATGATGAGCTAATGCTGGACCATAGGCGAAATTATCAGGATAATTTTTTATGAGTTCATTTAAATCATCTCTGAGTCCATAATTATCAATGGCAAATCCCGAAGCATACAGCTCTAAAAAACAAACAGCAACTCAGTCTTGAATAAGTTTTTTTAATGCATAATAGAGCGTTAAAAATCTTTCCTTTTTTTCACAATTTTCTCTTCTATGAATTGTTACGAAAATAAAATCTTTTCCTTTCATATTTGGATATATTTCAAATGCTTTTGAGTTTTTGATTTTCTTTTTTGAAATTTCTATAGCATCAACAATTGTATTTCCAACAACTTTAATTTTATTTTCATCATGTCATTCTGCAATCAGAGTTTCTTTATATAATTCTACTGGTGCTGCAAAAAATCCAGTTGATCATTCTATACTTCTGGTATCAAATTGTTCAGGAAAAGGTTCAATACTTCCTAGTTCATATACATTTCTTGCTTGTAATGAATTATAGTACTCATCCCAATTAAAAATTCATTTTTCAAAATTATTAAAAAGATTTTCATAAAAAGTAGCGCTTGGAGTAAGTGTTCTAATCCCAGCTTCTACGTGAACCACAGCAAATTTATTTAAAAATGCAGCTTTATCAGCCGTTGCAGCAGTGAGAGTATCTCCATGAACATAAGGAACAGGAATTTTTTTATATGTTTCATTTAATTCAACCAAAAAATTTCCAAGTCTTTCTACAATCAGAGAGAATTTTTTGTGAATTGGTCCAAAAATATTTAAATTTATATCAACCGTCATATTAAACTCTCAAAGCACTCATTGAGAAAGATTGTAATCATAATGTTGTCCTGTATGAACTAAAACTACTAATTCTCATCTTTTTTTGAGTTCAGCATACAAAGGAGCTTGTTTAATAATATCAGGCTTTGTCGCTATCATTATAATATGAGCATATTTTTTTGCAGAACTTTCTATTTCTTGCCAAAAATAATCTCTTATAAATACTTCATTTTCGTGCATAAATATATCATTAATAATAATTATGATGATAATGTACTTATTTTTTGAATGAAAGCAAAAAAATTTGATTTTTCAAAAAATAAACTATAATATTTTAAGTATATATTTTATATAAATTATAATCATGAATTATTTGGTATATTTACATAGTATTTGATTTTCGCATAAACTATTGCATAAAATTTTTGAAAAAGAAAAAAATTATAAATCATTTTATGAAGAACTTTCTTCAACAGTATTAAAAAAATATGTTGATAAAGAAGAACAAATTGACAAAATTTTACATTTAAAAAATACTTTGAATATTTCAGAAATTGATAAAAAAATAGAAAAATTATGAATTCAAATTATTCCACATTATGATATAAATTATCCAAAACTTTTAAAAAATATTTCTCATACACCATATTTTTTATATGTGAGGTGAGAGTTAAAATGAGATGATAATTTTTTTTCAGTTGTTGGTTCAAGGAAAATGAGTTTATATGCAAAAAAAGCAGGGGAAAGTATTCTTCCAAAACTAATGGAATACTTTACTATTGTATCATGATGAGCTTGATGATGTGATACTTTAGCACATCAAATTTGTCTTGATAAAAATGCAAAAACAATTGTTGTATTTTGAACTGGAATTGATATTATTTATCCTTCTGGAAATAAAAAATTATTTCAAAAAGTCATAGAAAATTCTTGAGCTCTTATTTCTATTTTTCCACTTGGAACTTTATGAAATATCTATACATTTCCAGTAAGAAATGAAATAGTTGCATGATTGAGCTCATGACTTCTTGTTTTAGAAGCTTCTCAAAAATCTGGAACATTAATTACTGCAAATCTTGCTTTAGAACAATCAAAGGAAGTATTTGCAATTCCATGAGATATTTTTGCAGAAAATTATATGTGAGCAAATTCACTTATTCAAAAGGGGGAAGCAAAATTAGTACAAAATGCAGAAGATATTTTACAAGAATATGGATATAAAATACTTCCATCTCAAAAAGAAATTCATTTTGAAAATGAAATACAAGAAAATATTTATACTCTATTAAAGTATAATTTGTGACTCAGTATTGATGAATTCATAGAAAAAAGCCAATACGAATATTGACTTTTGGCTTTCAATTTATCTTATATGGAATTACAAAATCTTATTAAAAAAGATGCGTTTTGAAAATATCAAATTATGCACTAAAAACCACTATTTAATAATTTTAGGAAATTTTCAATATCATTTTGTTGTGTTTCTTGAGTTGTTGTTCCTGAAGAAGAAGTATTGAGAGTTTTATTTAATGAATCTAAAAAACTATTTACATCTTCAGTTTGAGAAGAATTATTGATTTGAGAGCTCAAGTTATCTAAATTGAGAAGATTTAAAAAATCATTGATATCATTATTACTTTGAGTGTTTGTTGTTGTTCCAGAATTTGTTGTTCCAGAAAGATATTTATCTAAGTTTAGTAGATCTAAGAAATCACTGATATCGTTGTTGTTTGAGCTAGAATTGTTATTTGTATTTGTACTACTTCAAGAACTTCATCATCATCCAGTAGTAGTTTTTGTCGAAGAGCTTGAGCTAGATGAGTTATTTTTTGTTGAAGATGTAGTTCATGGAGAAGTGTATGTATCGAGCATTTTTAAAAATTCACTGATATCATTGTTATTCGAATTAGAAGTAGAACTTGTATTTGAAGTTGTATTTGTTTTGCTTGCACTTCATGTATTATTTGAAGTTGAATTTGTTATGTTAGATGTTGAGTTTGAGTTTAAAATATTTCAATTATTATTCGATAGCGATGTCGCATTTGACGAAGAGGTTTTATTTTGTTGTTGAAATACTGAAACAGTATTTCCTAATTCATCTCACTCAAAAAGAGGTTGATATTCTGAACTTGAATTATTCATATATAAAACACTTTCTTTATTTTTTGCATATTTTTCAATAAATTTTTGTATTTCACTTTTAAAATCTGATAGATGAGAAATATTTACATTATTACTTTCAATATATCATGTTTTATTTTTAAGAGGTCCATTTATAATTTTTATTTTTAAAAATTTTGAATTAATATAATTTACATGCATAATATAAAATTCACTTCCTGCACTTAATGTTCATATTTGTTTTGAAGAAGAATGAGGTTGAGAATAAAATGCAGTGTTGGTTTGAATAGATCATTTATTTCCATTAATTTTATAATTATTGAAAGTATAATTTTCTAAAGATGAAGATAATACATATCATTTTTTCCCATCTGTAAGCATAATATGTGTATAATCTCCATTTGATCATAAGTCAAGTACAACGTATCATTTTTGTAATAATGAAATAACTTGAGCCGATTCTTCAGTAGAAGTTAACACAGGTGAATGCATAAATTTCACAGATAAAATATCTCCATTTTCAGCAAGGGAAATACCATATGATATCAAAATACATACTAAACTCACAAACATTTTTTTCATATCTTTTTTTTATTGAATTAATTTTATATATTGTATTATATTTTGTAAAATATGTCAATTTTTGAATGAACGAAATCTCTATAAAAATCTTTTGCTTTTCAAATAATTTTTTATATAATCCAATGCAGTCAAATTACTGGTGTATTTTCTGGTTAGTGACGACATTTATTTTTT
This sequence comes from Patescibacteria group bacterium, assembly GCA_034675265.1. GTDB lineage: Bacteria > Patescibacteriota > Gracilibacteria > BD1-5 > UBA6164 > UBA7396. The sequence goes on along the minus strand of JAUCDK010000006.1, from coordinate 13,279 downwards.
AAAAATACTCTATTATGGAAAGAGCAGAAAAAAAGCAAGTTATTACAAACTTTGCAAGAGATAATAAAGATACTTGATCTCCAGAAGTTCAAGTTGCTATTTTAACTTCAAGAATTGAAGCATTAAAAGAACACTTATTAGTTCACAAAAAAGATAATCACTCAAGAAGAGGTATTATGCTTATGGTAGCTAAAAGAAGAAAAATGCTTAACTATTTGAAAAAAACAAATATTGAAAAATATGAAGAAATTTTAGCAAGATTAGAATTAAGAAAATAATAAAAAAAAGAAATGTTTTATACATTTCTTTTTTTGTTGTTTAAAGTAAAAAGAAGGAATTATAAAAATTATCTCTTTTCTACTTGATAAGTTTTTAAAATATGCTAGACTTTTTAAGAAATTATTTTTAAATATATAAAAATATGGATAAACACCAAACAAAAAACTCTACATATAAAAAAGGTTTTACTCTCGTAGAACTTATTATTGTGATTACTATTTTAGCTATTTTATCAGTAATCGCTTTTATTTCATTTCAAAGTTATTCTTGAAATGCAAGAGATGGAAATAGAATTGCAACTCTTAAAAATATCGAAAATGGACTAGAGTTATTTATGACAAAAGTTGGAACATATCCTGAACCAGAATGATCTGTATCAGAATGAGTTATTGATGGGAATACATATATTACAAAATGAGAAATAGGGGAAAGTATTATTACTCAAATACAAATGAATACTATTCCTATTGACCCAGAGACAAAAAATAATTATATATATGCAATTACATCTTGAAAAAATGAATATCAACTTGCTACCATTTCAGAATCGCAATTAACATATCAGCCATTTATTTCACAAACATATGCAAAAACATATCAAGCAAAAGTAGAATGAAATTATAAATGATTTTTAAAATATCAAAGTGGAAGTACACAAGAAGGTTGTGTATCATATATAAATATACCAAGTTTAATATGGAATAACCACGGAGAAGTAGATTTACTGGAAACAGAAAATACACAAACCGTACCATATTATATCGTAAATCAATGAGAAAATCTTCCATATCATCCAAACAATGAATTATGAAATATTAAACCAAACAACATAATTCAATTTTTAAGAAAAAATGCTAGTGCACATTTAGTAACAGTATGTGAAGAAGTATTGAAAGAATTATCAGAAAAATCCTGAACATTAGATCAAAATGATGAGGAAATACTTATAAGTTTTTGAGCTGAAAATCCTCAAAATTTAAAGGATAAAATTCTCCCATCATCTCCAATTTCAACTGTAACATATAAAAGTTGTGATGACATAAAACATCTCGAATCAAAAACATTTTGGAAAACATAGAGTGTAAATTATTGATGAACATGTGAACCATGAGTAGAATTTATATGTAATAATTGAGTTTGGGAACATGATGGAGAAGATAAAACTAATTATCCAAGTCCAGTACAATGTGTGGTTGGTACACCAGCATTTTGTTCATCAACCACTATAAATGAATATTCACTTCCACAAAAAAATCATTGAGAAAGTCAAATAGTAGAAAAAACAGATCTTTCTTTTCTCAATGGAGTGAAAATATTAAGTCAAAACTTTGTATGTAATAATGGTTCTTATGAAATATCATGATCAGAAACTTGAGAAGTTACTGCTTGTAGTATAGATTATTATAAAAATAATGAAAATTGTGAATCAGTATGAATATGATATTTTAGTGCAAATGATTCTATAGAAAGAACGGCTTGTTCAAATAAACCAAATCATTCAACATATTCAACATCTTGAAGTGGAATTAATAATTGTGAATATACTTGTGAAGAATGATATGCTGGAACTAGTTGTGCAGCAAAACAAAAAATCATAACTACAGCACAACATAATTCAAGAACATTTAACTTTGATCAATTCACACTTTTATATGGAACTCCACAAACAAAGATCTCAAATCCTTTAACAATTACTGGATGAACTTCAATTTTAACAGCAACATTTACTTTGAATTCAAATGGAAATGATGTAGTTCTTTCAAATCCAAGCGAAGCTATTTCATGTAATACGTGATATACTGCTGTTTGAACTCAATGTAAAAGATATATTGTTTCATATGATTCTTGAAAAAGATGGTCTGATGATACCTATGCGACAAGTTGTCAAGGATATAAAAATCCAACTTGAGATTATGTATATTCATGAGCAGTTTGAGACTGAATATATTGGATTCATGCTGATATGAATCCTCCATTTAAAGTATATTGTGATATGACAACAGAAGGATGAGGTTGGACTGTTATCACCAATTCATTTGCAAATAATGCTTGAGATACAACTAAACCTTTTAATGTAAATTGGGCTACTATATCTACTATTTGAGTATGAAATATAACGAACTTATCAAACAATTTTCATATGTCAATGAACAAATATTTAGCACTTGCAAACCAAAACCATCAAGTAGAATATGTATGGTATGCAAAAAGTGGAAACGCAAGTAGTCCGTGGCAAAAAACTTTACAATATTCAAATCATTATTTACAAACTGATGGATATTATACTTGGAAAGGTTCTTATGTTTCTTGAGCAAAAGTAGTCTATCCAGATAAAAAACTTACTACAACTGATAGTGATAATGATACACATTCAGGAAATTGTGCTGCAGGTTATGGTTCATTTGGGTGGTATACTGCTTGTCATGATGCACATTTGGAGTATAACAGATGATAGAACGCTTGCTTGTACGCCAGATAATCCCTATTTATTAACAACTTGAGAGAGGGATTTTTGAGGAAGAGCTGTGTGTAATGGGTATAGTAATTGGTGACCAGATGCAGGTTGAGCATACAATACTTGGTATCAGGTAAAAATAATGATTCGTTAAAAAAATCCGTGAATTTCACGGATTTTTTATTTAATCTTTTCTAATTTTTCTTCTAATTTTTTTAGTTTTTCTCAAGCTTCTGCCTTTTTTTCCATTTCAGCTCTTACAAGTGCTGGAGGAGCATTTCTTACAAAACTATCATTAAGAAGTTTTCTATCAAGTAATCAAATATATTCTTTTGTATCCTCAATTGCAAGTTTCAATCTTTCTATTTCAGCAGACATATCTTTTGCATTTGAATTATCTATAAATACTTCAACTCAAGATTTTGTTACAGCATATACAAGATTTTCAGAAGTTGCTTTATTCACTACTTGAGTATTTTCTGATTTTACAATTCCTGAAATAATATTTAAATTTTCCTCCCCGAAGAGTTCAATTTTTGCTTTTTTTACTTTTAATTCAACTTTTATAGGAGTTGATGGCATAATATTGTGCTCAGCTCTGAGATTTCTAATTTCTTTTATTACTTCAATTAGGATTTGTTTATCTTTTTCAATTTCTTTATCAGCTTTTAATGCGACTTTTGAATATTCACTTTCAATAAGTTTTCCTTCAAATCAGATTTTATTCCATAATTCTTCAGTTACAAATGGAATATATGGATGCCATAGTTTTAAAATATTATTAATAGCATACATAATAACGTCATTTCAAAATTTTGAAGTTTCACGAGTGATTTTAAATTCTTCAATATAATAATCACAAAAGTCATTTCTTGTAAATGCTTGGAGTTCAATTCCAACTTCAGAAAAATTAAATTTTTCCATTCCTTCATTTACTTTATCAGAAATATTTCTTAAACGAGATAAAATCCATTTTTCATGAAACATTAAGTTGTCATAATTATCCAAAATTCTTTTTTCAAGAGTTTCATAATTATCGATTTTGTATGAAGATTTTTCAAATAAATTTGTATAAACAAAACGAGTTGCATTCCATAATTTATTGATGAAAATTTTATTTTCCATTACATTTTCTTCATCGAATTTTAAATCATTTCCAGGAGTATTTCCAATACTTACAGTGAGTCTGAGAGCATCAGCTGAATATTTTTCAATCATATCAAGTGGGTCAATTCCGTTTCAAAGAGATTTTGACATTTTTTTTCCATTTTTATCTTTGATAAGACCGTGGAGATAGATTTTTTTAAATGGAGCTTGATTGGTAAATTCATATCAGAATAAAAGCATTCTAATAACCCAAAAGAAAATAATATCGTGTCCAGTTTCTAAAACTTGAGCTGGGTAAAATTTCTTAAATAATTCATTTTGAGCTTTTGCATCAAAGTCAAAATCAAGTACTGAGAAAGGCCATAAACCTGACGAAAACCAAGTATCAAGTACATCTTCATCTCTGATGTATTCTCCAGTTAAAGATAAATCTTCTTTACTTACTACCATTTCTCAAGTTTCTTTGTGATAGTATGCAGGAATTCTATGTCCCCACCAAAGTTGTCTTGAAATACACCAATCTCTTAAATTATAAATCCAATCTTCAAATATTTTATTAAATCTTTCAGGAATGATTTCAAACTCTTTTTTCTTGTATCCAGCAATTACTTTTTTTGCCATTTCATCAACTTTTACAAACCATTGAGTTGAAATAATAGTTTCGATTTTTGAACCACTTCTTTCACAATATCCAACTTTATGAGTGTAATTTTCAACTTTTACTAAATTTCCTTTTGCTCTGAGTAATTCCACGATATTTTCTCTTGCTGTTTGGTAATCTTGTCATGCAAAGATTCCAGCTTTTGCTGTCATTCTTCCATCTTTTCCAAGTACGATATTATCTAAAGCAAGCGTGTGTCTTTTTGCTACTTCAAAGTCATTTGGATCATGAGCTGGAGTGATTTTTACAGCACCAGTTCCAAATTCCATATCTACCATTTCATCAGCAATAATTGGAATTTCTCTATTTAAAATTGGAAGAATTAATTTTTTTCCAGCTTTTAAAAGAGCTCTGTATCTTTTATCTTTTGGGTGAACAGCAACTGCTTCATCTCAAAGTAAAGTCTCTGGACGAGTCGTTGCAACTACTACTTCATTATCACTTCCAGATACAAAATAAGTGATATGATAGAGTTTTCCAACTTCTTCTTTATAAATTACTTCTTGATCAGAAACAACCGTATTTAATGCAGGAGAATAATTTACCATATATTCTCATTTGTAAATCATACCTTTATTATAAAGATCAACAAAGGCATCAGTTACTGTTTTTGAAAGTCCATCATCAAGAGTGAATCTTTCTTTTGACCAATCAGCGGATGCTCATACTTGCTTCATTTGTTCGGTAATAGTATTTCCGTATTTATTTTTCCATTCCCAGACTTTTTCTAAGAATTTCTCTCTTCATAAAGCTTGCCTTGTGATTCCACTTTCAGCTAGCATTTTTTCTACTCTTGCTTGAGTAGCAATTCATGCGTGATCTGTTCCTGGTACCCAAAGAGTTTCGTCACCAATCATACGATGGTATCTGACCATAATATCTTCCAATGTAAGTGTGAGAGCATGTCCAAGATGTAAGACTCAAGTGACATTTGGTGGTGGAATTGGAATATAAAATGTTTTTCCAGTCGTAGAAGGTTTTGGTGTAAACGAATTTCAAGCTTCCCAGTCTTTGTAAATTTCTTTTTCAAAGATTTCTGGTTCATATTTTTTAGAAAATGTTGTCATTTTTAAAAAATTAAAAAATAAAAAGAGAAAAAAATTAATTTTTCTCTTGCATTATATAAAAGATTATCTGTTTGTAAACTTATTTTGTGAAAGTAAGATTACTACTTTTCATCAACAACACAAAGTACAGAACTAATACTTGGCATATTGTATGAATAAGTTGGATTTTTTTCTACTTTTGAAGAATAATTATCACTTCTTATCATATAATAACTATCGTCGTCGTTTTTTACTAACGATACATCATTTCATATTCTAAATAGCATTTTAAAATAATTATCTAAATTATTTCATGATGGTAAATCTACTGCAATAGTTCCATTTACTGGTGTTCATCTTACTATTTTTTGTAATACATCAAGGGAAATAAAATCAGGTACTAATATATGTCATCATCCAACATTTGTATTATTATCATTTCTGATTGCTTTATAAAATCCATTTGGAATATTTATATCATATCTTCTCATATCTGCAGTATCAATAGAAGATTTTAAATCGTAGATACTTTTTAATTCATAACTTTTTGGTAATCTATATCATTTTCATTTTGATTTACAAAAATCTTCTGCTTGAATAACAGAATTATATACCTCTCATTCAGGAACATTTAAACTAAAATCATAAGTAATTCCAAAAGATTTTGATGTTAGTTTCATAGTTTGATAATTGTAAGTGTAATTACTTTTTGATAAATCATATCATTCTACTTTATGAGATATTAATGATAATAATACGGTAGAGTCAGTAGTGTTTGTACTTGGAGTTACTACTGGAGTCGTACTTGGAGTTACATTTGTATTTATAGTTGTAGTTTGAGTAGAAGTTGTATTTTTTCCACAATTATCATTGAGTTCACAAAAGAAACTATTCATAGCTTTGTTTTGTACAAATTCTGTTTTTGCTTTTTTTAATCATGTTTCTAAATAATTAATCATTTCTGAAATAACAGCATTTCCAGAATATTTACTTCCTAATCATTGTAATTTTGTGATAACACTATCTAAGAAAGCTTCATATTGTTCATCATTGCTAAATTCACTTTCCATACTTACAACTTTATTTTAAAAAACATCAAGTTTATTTTGGATTGCAGAGTTGATATTTTGAGATGAAACACTACTTGCATATGATACATAATTTGGTCATCAAAATAATACTATTCCTGCTAATAATACTCATAACAGAGATATAATTTTTTTCATTTTAGAAAAGTTATAAAATTAAAATAATAATATCACAATGTATTTTTGTGGTAGAAACAAAATCTACTATAAATATAAAAATTTGCAAATTCAAATTGAAATTTTCTTTTAAGATTATTTTTATAACGAAGAAATCAAATATTTGATTTGAAAAATATGAAAAAAGCATATAATTGTTTCATATTTTTATTTTTTATTTTGAAAAGATGCAAGACCAGAAGTTTTATATTACTACACCGATTTATTATGGAAATGGAGTTCCGCATATTTGACACACATATAGTTCTTTAATTGCAAATGTTATTTATAAATATAATAAAATTGCAGGGAAAAAATCAAGATTTACAACTTGAATTGATGAAAATAGTCAAAAAGCTGTTTTGAAAGCTGAGGAAGCAGGAAAAGAAATTATGGAATATTTAGATGAAATGGCACAAAAACATAAATCAGTTTGGGATTTTTTCAATATAGAATATACAGATTTTATAAGAACAACTGAAAACAGACATCATAAATTAGTTCAAGCTGTATTGCAAACTTGTTATGAAAGAGGAGATATTTATGCTGGAATGTATGAAGGAATGTATTGTGTTGGTTGTGAATCTTTTAAAAAAGATGAAGATTTAATTGAAAGAGATGGAAAAAAAGTTTGTCCAGATCATTTAGTAGAACCTCAAAAATTAAAAGAAAAAAATTATTTTTTTAAACTATCAAAATATCAAACTTGGATAGAAGAGTTTTACGCAAAAAATCCAGATTTTGTGAAACCAGATTTTAGATATAATGAAGTAAAGGCATTTGTAAAAAGATGATTAGAAGATTTTTCTATTTCAAGAGAAACAAATACTTTTGGAATTCCTGTTCCATTTGATAATTCTCAAGTTACTTATGTATGGTTTGACGCTTTATTTAACTATTATACAAGTTGTAAATATTCAAAATCAGGAGATAAAAATAGTGAAAATTTCTCAGATGAAGCAAAAGAATTTTGGGAAGAAAATCCTAATAAAGTACACGTAGTTGGAAAAGATATTATTAGATTTCATGCTATTTTTTGGCCGTGTATGTTGGCTTCATATTTTAATCTTGGAGAAGAAAAAAATTGAGTAATTCATTATAAAGACAGTGATAGAATTTTTCTTCCGACTACTATTTTAACTGGATGATATTTTACAGTTGATGGACAAAAAATGAGTAAATCACTTTGAAATGTCATAGAACCAGTTGAATATGCAAAACAATATGGAAAAGAATTATTAACTTTATATATGTTATCAGCTTTTCCGATAGGAACAGATGGTGATTATGATAGAGAACAAGCGCTTCTTACTTACAATGCAAAACTAGCAAATAATTTATGAAACTTAGTAAATAGAGTGGTGGTATTAGCATTAAAATTGGATTGAAAATTGCAAAAACCTTCAGAATTTGAAATTCAAACCTATGCAGAAGTAGAAGATGGAGCATATTTTGGAAATCCTATGGATACATTATCTTATTTTCAAAAAGATTTCTATGATGCAATTTGATCATATCAATTAAAAAATTCTCTTGATTATGCATTTGCATATCTCACGAATTTAAATAAATTTGCAGATGAACAAGAACCTTGGAAAACAATCAAAGATGAAACAAAACTTGCAGAAACAAAAGAAGTTCTCTATATTCTTGCTGAATGACTGAGACAAGTTTGACTTACTCTTTATCCATTTTTCCCAGAAAAAATGGCAGAAATGTTTGCAAAACTTGGACTAGAAAATTATACTGAAAGTTTAGAAAGGGGAGAACTTCAAAAATTAATTGATAAAAGTGAAACTTTTGTTATAAAAGAAAAAGGAGAACCTTTATTTTTGAGATTTGAAATATAGTTATGGAAAAAATGCACAATAATTCTTGAAATGAAATCATACATTCTTCACTTTTTCATGATGTAAGAAGTCTTGATGGGAGGAAGAATAGTTTATTTTGATTCTTTCAGGAATTATGTGCAAAAATATGACTTTGATTGAGAAATGCTCAAACAAAAAATTTTCTTTTTCAACACACATTATGTTATTGTGATGCAGGTCAAAACTTAGAAAAATTTTTAATCTGAATGTGATATGATTTAGTAGCTGTATTTTGGGATTTAGATGAGTGTAAAAAATATCTTTCTCAACAAAAAGAAATATATTTTTGAATAAAAAGAGGAGAAATAAATATTGCTATTGTTTATGATAACTTGACTCCAACTGGAATCGTTTTAGCAAAGCAATTTCAATCAGAGGAATATATACGAGGAGAACTAGAATATTTTGCTCAAAAAATATCATGAATCATTAATTTTAATATATAATCTTTATTTTATGAAAGTAAGAATTAAAACATCAGATGGACAACCATTATTTTATGAAACTGCAGGAGCTTGTGGATTTGACTTTAAATGTGTTTGAGATTACACGTTTCAACCATGAGAATTTAAATTAGTAGAAACAGGAACTGTTGTAGAAGTACCAGAATGATATGTATTGCAAGTTTGTCCAAGAAGTTCAACATATAAAAAACACGGACTTGTACAAGTAAATTCTGTTGGAATTATTGATAGTGATTATTGTTGAGATAATGATACATTAAAATTTCCATATATGAATATGTCAAATGAAGTACAAACTATCGAACATGGAACTCGTATTTGACAATGAGTTTTACTTCCTATTTTAAAAGCAGAATTTGAAGTAGTTGAAACTATGTGAAATGCTGATAGAGGAGGTTTTTGAACTACAGGAATAAAATAATAAAATAAATAGAACAGTTATGAAAATAATCATTAAAAATCAAGGTTGAGAGATTACAAAAACAATAGATGCAAAAGTTGGACAAACACTTTTAAAACAACTTACCGAAGCTTGAGTAGAAATGCAATCAGCATGTATGTTCGGAATTTGTGCTGCTTGTATGTGTCAAATAGAAAAGTGAGAAGAATGTATTGATAAATCATTTCGTCATGAACCATGATTTCCTTTGTGAGATGATGAAGTTATGACTTGTATTTGAGGAATTAAAAAAGAAATGGAAAATCACGATGGCGAAATTATTTTAAAAACTATTTATTAAAATATGATTACTATTTTTACAAAAGATTATTGTCCATATTGTATGTTAGCAAAAGAATTACTTTGAGCTTTATGATATGAATATACTGAAGTTGATCTGAGTGATGATCATGAAAAACTGATGGAATTAGTACAAATTTGAGGGATGAGGACTTTACCTCAAATATTTGTTTGAGAAATCACTAAAGAAAATTTAATTTGATGATATAGCGATATTAAAAAATTAAATGATGAAGGAACGATAGAAGATATATTTGGACCTATTCACTAAAAAATAATTATGAACTTACATATTCATCTTGGAACGAATTTAGAATATTTTGATATATTAAATGAGTGATTTCTTCTTTCAACAGGAAAAACTGATAGAGAAATTGCTTCTTTTTTCATGCAAAATTTTCCTTGAGAATTAGCAGAAACTATTTCACCACAATATGAAGTAAATTTTATGGCAATCAGAGAGCTAAAAAAGAAATTTTGACCAGAAGTATTTTCAAAAATTGATGGAATTTATTATGGAAGTGATAATTGTGAATATCTGATTCCATATAAACACGAAGTTGAAAAAGCAATAGAAAAGTTTAGAGAATTTGATAAAAAATATCCACCACATAAAACAAGAATTTTTACACTCGTAACTCCTTATGTAGGAAATAAAATGCTTGAAAAATTAGAGGAAAGTTTATTATACCTCAATGAATTAAAAATAAAAAATCCTATTGAAATAGTAGTAAATGATTTTTGAGTTTTAAGGCTTTTAACTACAAAATATACGAATTTAAAAGTTTCATTTTGAAGAGTTATTCATAAACTTTTAAAAACACCACTTATTGATACTTATGGATATGAAGTACATCCAGCTTGAGAACTCATAAAAAATAAATCTTCTCAAGAAATCGAAAAAATGAAAGGAGAAATTATTAAATGGCAATTAAAATTTTATGCTTCGACAGAAGTAAGTTTGGATATTTATCAAAACTTTCTCAAAAAATATTCTATTGAAAGAGTTGCACTTGATTATATGGAAAAAAGGGAAGATTTATATAAAAATGATGAAAATAATCCTATTTGAATAGATATTTATTATCCTTGGGCTCTTGTATTTACTGGAAGACTTTGTGATACTTCATCTATTGAAAATCCTGCCAGATGATATTATGCAACTGATGATATTTGTCCAAGAACTTGTAATAGATACGATGTAAGTTATAAAATAAAAACGGTTTGATATAATCTCATTCAAAGATGAAATGCTGCTTTTAGAAGTGAACTCAATCTTGATTATATTAATGATGAATTTTTAAAAAATGAAAATAATAGAATTGTTTTTGCTCCGTTTATTACTGTATAAATCACAATAAAAAAAGAAAAACTTTAAGTTTTTCTTTTTTTATTGTGATTTCCATTCTTCTTCTGTATAGAGAAGTTTGAGTTGTTTTAATAATTCTCAACCAGTATCAGGAATAACAACTTGAGTATTTTTTATTAGAATTTCTTTATTATTTATAAGAGTATCTAAAACTTTTTTATTATAATTATTTAAAGTTCAATAATAATTAATAAATTTATTTATAAAAACTATGTAGGTAAGCGCATTTGTATTTTCTTGTTTAATTTCAAGATAATTATCTATATTTTTAATAGTTTGAGTATTATCAAAATTTCAAAAATCAGATCAAATTTTACTTTTTAGAGATTCAATTTCATTGTTTGAAATTTCATATGCTTTTAAAAGCTCTGTTTTTTGAGAATTTAATTTATTTAAATTTTCAGTTCCTATTTTATATCTATATTCAAGTTGAGCAATAAAAGAATTGAGAGCAAATTCTCTATCATTTGAAGCTGATAAAAGAGCTTTTATATCAGTTTTTAATACATTAAAATATTCATTAAGAAAAATCATATTTGCAGTAATAAGAGCATCTTTTGCAATATTTTGATTTCACAAAATATATCATACTTCTATCACATCTTTATAAGCATTTACTGGAGTTTCTGTTGTTTGTTTGTATCTTGTTCAAATATTTGTAGCAATAGCAACTCAAACATTTCCTATAATTTCAATGTCTTTCGAAGTAAATTTTTCTTTGTTTGAATTTGTTGATTTATTTGGCGTTCCAGAAGCATTAAGAAAGTATCAAAAATAATTTATGAGAACAAAAAAAATTCATGTTAACATAATAATTTTTATAATAACTTGAAACACAGAATTTTTCATAAGCAGAATAATAATAATATTTTCCTTATTTATATGCTTTTTTATGTTTTTTTCAAATTTTTTTAATTAATTTAAAAATATTTGACTTTTTAATGAAAAAAAGATACTATTTATCAGTATAATTATTATTAATAATTGCCTATGGAGAACACAAATTAAACTTTAAAATATTTATCTATTTTATATCTTAAATAAAGCAATAATTATGAAAAAAATAATAAAATGGTGTATAGCTACTTGTTTTTTAATACCTATTTTGGCACAAGCAAGTGTAAGTTTAAATGATACACAAGTTCAATCGTATGTAAAAAAAGGATACATTGTTTCTGATAGTCAAACAAATGCATCTATTTGTAACGAAACAGTTGCAAAATACAATCAACAATATTCAAGTTATAATAGAAGTGAATGTTTTGAAATAAATGGATCATATAAATATTTTATTTGTGATAAAAGTGATAGTTGTACTATTTCTTCATCAACATGAAATGAAGTAACTTCATCACAACAAACTACATCTACTGTTACAAATACAACTACATCTATGTCTACAACAGTACCATATAAAGATACTTTAGATGCATTTTTAGTAAAAGTAAAAAAACTTACTTCAGGAAGTAATTTTATGTCAGTATCAAATAGTTTATTGTCTCAATTAAGAACTTTATGAGCAAAATATTCTTCAAATTCTGATATTTCAAATATGGTTACATATCTTGAAACTGGAATTAAACAAATCCAACAAGATTATTCTAAAGATGGAGATATTCAAGCATTCTTAAATGATTTAGCAAATACAAATCCTACTACTACTTCTTCTTCAAGCAGTAGTTCATCTTCAAGTTCTTCATCATCTAGTGGAGGAACTACAAATACAAGTTGTGTAGCTCAAACTATAAATGGATACACACTTCCTGCAAGAGTAAATGGTTGAGTAAGTGTATTTACAAAAACAGTTTCAAATAATACTTATGAACAAGAATTTAAATGTAATTCATGAACTTGGGAAACAAGAGGAACTGAAGTTTTGAAAACAGCAGTAAATACAAACCCTACAACAACTTCTTCAAGTAGTAGTTCTTCATCTTCAACTTCATCATCATCTAGTGGAGGAGCTAATACGAATATATCTACTAGTGAAAATACTACTTTTTTAATTGTTGATAGAATAGAAGTAATGCCATGACAAAATATA
>JAUCDK010000005.1:0-50492 GCA_034675265.1 Patescibacteria group bacterium | reverse complement strand
CAATTGCCTTATTGAATTATTTGAATCTTACAAATAATTCCCATTATGTAGGGAAGTAATAAATTTGGCTTTCACAAAAAAACTATTATAATAAAAATAATAGTTTTTTATTGTATTTCTGATGCTTTCTACACCTTTATCAAAACAAATTTTACATACCACTGATAATTATATAAAAGCTCTCGCAAAATGAGGGATTTTAACAGTTGGAGATATGTTAAATTTTTTCCCAAAAGATATCGAAGATAGAAGTAATGTACTTGAGAGTTTTTCTTATATCAATGTAAAGGATAAAAATACTATTTTAGTAACTCTTATTTCAGCAACAAATTCAAAAACTGGAAATGGAAAACTTCTTACAAAAGCTGTATTTGAAGATAAAAATGGTTTTATGTCTGAATGAGTTTGGTTTAATAGAAATTATCTCTGAACACAATTACAAAAATATATTGGGAAAAAAGTGCTGGTTTCTGGAAAAGTAAAATATGATTTTTGAAAATTATCCTTTCTTTCTCCTGAAATTGAAACCAATCTTTCAAAATCATGATGAGAAGTAATCCCTGTTTATTCAGATTTTAATTATATTCCAGGAAGTTGGATTGCTTCAAAAATGGAATATTTAAGAAAATATTGTCTTTTAATAGAAGAAACTCTTCCTGAAAGTATTATCAAAAAATATAATTTTATTTCTCGTGCCTGAGCAATAGAAAAACTTCATTTTCCTCAAAGTAAACATGATTTTGAGTTAGCAAGAGAAAGACTTGCGTATGATGAATTATTTGCTATTAATTTTACTTCACTTTCAAAAAAACAAGAAAGACAAAATATTTCAGAAGGGAAAGCACTTCCTATTATTTTTAATGCAGATTTGGTGAAAGAAATTATTTCAAATCTTCCTTTTGAATTAACAGGACATCAAAAAATATCACTTTTCCAAGTTCTCAAAGATATGGAAAAAACTCACTCAATGCAAAGACTTTTACAATGAGATGTTGGAACTGGAAAAACAGTTGTAGCAGCAATTGCAATTATTCACAGTATTTTACAAAGTGAAAAAATGTGACAAAAAGTACAAGCTTGCATTCTTGCACCAACTGAAATTTTAGCAAGACAACATTTTGAATGACTTGAAAAATTATTTGTAAAATATAATTTAAATCCTTCATTACTTGTTTGAAGTACACCTAAAAAACAAAAAGATATTTTAAAAGAACAATTAAAATCAGGAAATATTGATGTAATTATTTGAACTCACGCACTTTTAGAAGACGATGTAAGATTTGCAAAACTTGGTTTAGTAATTATTGATGAACAACACAGATTTTGAGTAAAACAAAGAGAAGCTTTAGAAAAATATTCTACTGGATGAATTTTTCCTCATTCTCTAAATATGACCGCAACTCCAATTCCAAGAACATTAGCTTTGACATTATATTGAGATCAAGATTTATCAATTATTAATGAATATCCAGCTGGAAGAAAAAGTATTTTTACCAAAGTAGCAAAAAGTGATGATGAAAGACATGGAATAGAACTTTTTGTCAGAAATCAAATAGAATCATGAAGACAAGTATTTTGGATTTCTCCTTTAGTAGAAGAATCAGAAAAAATGGATTTAGCCAATGCAATTTCAACGTATGAATCACTTACTGAAATATTTTCTCCGTTTAAAATTTGATTATTACATGGAAAAATGAAAGCAAAAGAAAAAGAAGAAATTATGAAACAATTTTCAAGTTGAGAAATAAGTATTTTATCTTCAACGAGTGTAGTTGAGGTTTGAGTAAATGTGCCAAATGCAACGATTATGTGTATTGAATGAGCAGAAAGATTTTGACTGTCACAACTTCATCAATTTAGAGGAAGAGTTGGAAGATGAGAATTTCAAAGTTATTGTTATTTGTTTCCATCAAATGGCTATAAAACAGATAGATTAAAAGCAATGGAAAAAACAAATAATGGTTTTGAACTTGCAGAAGTTGATTTAGAATTAAGATGACCATGAGAAGTTTATGGAGTGAGACAATCTTGAATTCCAGAATTTAAAATTGCAGATATAAAAGATTTAGAACTCGTAAGTCAAATCAGAGAAGATATTGAGGAAATGTTTAAAAATAATGCTATTGTATGATAAATAACGAATTACAACAAAAATTAATGAATATGAAAAGCCCAGGATTAGCTTATATTCAATCATATTACCAAAATAATCCTGATGTAAAGAAAAAATGTCAAGAAATATCAGATTTTGTTGATAAAATTTTACAAAGCAGAACACAAGAATGAAATAAACTTGATAAATAAGAGATTATTTATATTATACGAAAAATATTTTTTAATATATAATCATGGCAAATTCACCAATTAGAGAATTTGATGCAAAAAATATGTTTTTTTCTTCAATTTGAAAAAAATATTGATGAATGCAAATTACTCAAGAAGCAGATTTTGTAAACATATCTCAAGAAAAAAAGTATGTAATAAAACCAGATGAACTTTTTTGAAAAAGAGGAAAATTATGACTTATTTGAGTAAAACTTTCGTCAGATGAATCAAAAAAATGGTTTTTAGAAAAATCATGAAAAGAAATTAAAATAAAAGAAACCTCTTGAATTTTAAATACATTTTTACTGGAAGAATTTATTCCACATCAAGAAGAATACTATATAGCTATCAAACAAGAAAAAGAATTTGATGAAATATTTTTTTCAAATTTTGGATGAATTGATGTAGAGGAAAATTGGGAAAAAGTACTTTCTTTAAAAGTGTGAGTTTTAGATGAGCTTTCAAAAGATGTTCTTTCAAATATTTTTTGAATTTTGGATGAAAAAATACTTCAAGTAATAATTGATTTATTTGCTTTTTATAGACAAGAAGATTTTACTTATTTAGAAGTAAATCCATTTTGTTTTGATCTGAGAAATGGAGATCTTATTTTGCTTGATATGGTTGCAAAAGTAGATGATAGTGCCTTTTTTCTTCATCCAGAAACTTGGGAAAATCTTGAATTTCCAAATGCTTTTTGATTTGAAGAATCAGAAAGTGAAAAATATATCAAAGAATTAGATCAAAAAACAGGAGCAAGTTTAAAGCTAAAATTTTTAAATACAAAAGGAAAAATTTGGACACTATTATCTTGAGGATGAGGTTCTCTTGTAATTACTGATACTCTTTGATATTTATGATATGCTAAAGAATTGGCTAATTATTGAGAATTATCTTGAGACCCAGATAGATATTTTACTCGTGAATATACAAAAGTTTTATTTGAAACTATGTTATCAAGTCAAACAGCAAAATATTTAATTATTGCTGGAGCAATTGCAAATTTTACTCAAATTGATAAAACTTTTACAGGAATTATTGATGTTTTAGAAGAGAAAGCAGAGGAAATAAAAAAACAAAATATTCAAATACTCGTAAGAAGATGATGATTAAATGATAAAATTTGATTAAAACTTCTAAGTAATGCTTGTGAGAGACTCTGAATTTCATGCAAGGTTACAGATAGTAATGTTTATATGACAGATATTTTAAAAGAAATTACACTCTAAACTTCAAATTATGAATGAAGATATCATTATTCAAAAAACGATAGAATTTGTAAAAACAACTCTTGAAAATGCAAAACCATCGCATGATTTTTTTCATATTGAAAGAGTGTATAATATGGCAGTGCATATTGCAGAAGAAGAAAAAGTTGATAATATGCTCGTAGTAAAACTTTGAGCACTTTTACATGATATTGCTGATTATAAATATCATGATGGAGATGAAACTATTTGACCAAAAATTGCTTGAGAATTTCTTTCTTCTCTTTGAATAGATGATGATATTATTGTACATGTACAAAATATTATAAAAAATATTTCTTATTCAACCAATCTCTGAGAAGTAACTTTTCAAAGTAAAGAGTTAGATATTGTGAAAGATGCAGATAAATTAGACGCATTATGAGCTATTTGAATTGCAAGATGTTTGTGTTTTTCAGGGGAAAAGGGAAGGGAAATTTATAACCCTAAAATTGAAGTAAAACTCAATATGTCAAAAGAAGAATATAAAAAACATAAATCAACAGCAATAAATCATTTTTATGAAAAATTACTTACATTAAAAGATTTAATTATTACCCATACAGGGAAGAAAATTGCTCAGGAAAGACATACATTTATGGAAAAATATTTAGAGCAATTTATGAAAGAAATTAATTTTTAAAAATATATTATGTTTTCAAAACAATCGTTTGCTATCATCTATGGTTTACATCTTTCAACAGCACAAAAAATGCTTGATTTTGATTTTATTTGTGAGAGAGAACCATCAGTAGTAGCATTTATAAATCCAGGAAAGGATATTGCAAATTATAAACTTTTTTATTGAGGAAAAGAGATTTTTATAACATCTTATCCTGATTTTGATAGTATTCCTGAATATATTTTACAAAAAGCTGATACTGTTTTAAATTATGCTTCTTTTAGAAGTGCTTATAGTTCAACACTTCAAGCAATGGAACAAGAAAGTATAAAAAATATTATTATTATTGCTGAGGGAATTCCTGAAAGCCAAACAAGAAAAATAATAGCTTATAATAAACAAAAGCAAAAAAATATTATTGGGCCATCAACAGTTGGAGCAATGGTAAATGGAGAATTTAGAGTAGGAAATACTGGATGAAGTTTGGAGAATATTCTTTCTTCAAAATTATATAAAAAATGATCGGTTTGATTTGTTTCAAAATCAGGATGAATGAGTAATGAACTCAGAAGAATTATTGCAGATAATACAAATGGAACTCATACTTCAGTTGCGATTGGATGAGATAAATATTCTATTGCTACCTTTCAAGATATCATACTTCAATATGAAAAAATCGATGAGATAAAAATGATTGTGCTTCTTTGAGAAATTGGATGAAATGATGAAAATGAGATTGCACAAATGATAAAAAATAAAATTATTACAAAACCAGTTGTTGCATATTGTATAGGGACGATTTCTGATTTACTTCCTTCTTGAGTACAATTTTGACATGCCTGAGCAAAAGCAGATTCAAATACTGAAAGTTCAAATTATAAGAACTTGAATTTAAAAAATGCTTGAGCAATAGTTCCAGAAAGTTTTATGGATTTATGAGAAAAAATTAAACAAACATTTCAAGAATTAAATATTCAAGACAAAAGTAATTATAATGAAATTGAACTTCAAAAAAAGGTAGAAATTATCAAAAATAGAGTTCCAACAAAAATTACTTCAAGTATTTCAGATGAAAGATGAGAAGAATTAAGTTATAATAAAAAATTAATTTCAAATTATATTTCTGAGTGAAGTATTGCAAATGTGGTTTGAAATTTATGGTTAAAAAGAGATTTACCAAAATATGCTCTTGATTTTATTAATGCAATTATTATTTTACTTGCTGATCATGGACCAGCAGTTTCTTGAGCAACGAATGCTATCATTACGGCTCGTGCTGGAAATGATGTAAAATCAAGTTTAATTGCTTGACTTACGACTATTTGACCAAGATTTTGATGAGCAATCGATGGGGCTGGAAAATACTTTTTTGAAGCGGTAAAAGACTCAATTACTCCACAAGATTTTGTAGTAAATATGAAGAAAAAATGAGAAAATATTCCTGGAATATGACATAAAGTAAAATCAAAATTTAATCCAGATAAAAGATGTGAAATCCTTTTAGAACTTTCTAAGAAATTTCCAAAAACACAACATTTACAATTTGCTCTTGAAGTTGAAAAATTAACTTTAGAAAAAAGATCAAATTTAATTTTGAATGTAGACTGAGTAATTGCAGCGCTTCTTTTAGATATATTTATGGATTTATGAATGAGTGAAAGAGAAATTAAAAATTATATTGATGCATGAATTTTTAATGGTTTTTTCATTTTAGCAAGAACGATTTGATTTATAGGTCATATTATTGATCAAAAATTATTAAATGAACCATTATACAGAACTGATTGGGACGATATTTTATATATTTAAGTAAAATACAATGAATTTACTTGAGTTTTTCTTTACTATTTCATGAATTATTCTTTTAGTGATATCTTTTGATATTGCAAAAAGACAAAAATTTAATGCGCTTCATTTTTTAGTGTTTATTGGAGTTGGACTTTGACTTCTTGTATTTACATTTTTTCCTCAGGTTCTTCATTTTGTAGGCAGTATTTTTTGATTACAAAGAGGTGCTGATGTTTTAGTGTATACATCTATCACTTTTTTACTTTATTTTGTAATTTTACTTCTAAATAAAGTAGAAAAAAACAGAGAGGATATTACCACTCTTGTAAGAGAAATTGCTCTTTGAAGCTCATCACAAAAAGAATTACACGGAGAAGTTGCCTTTATTGTAAGAGTTTATAATGAAGAAACTGTGATTCAAGAAACTTTAAATAATATCTTACAAGCAGGATATAAAAATATTTTAGTAATAAATGATGGATCAAGAGATAATTCAAAAAATATTTTAAATAGTTTTTGAGACAAAATTGTTCTTGTAAATCATTTAAAAAATAGAGGAGCTTGAGCAGCTCTTGAAACTGGATTTGAATATATAAGAAGATTTGGTCATACACAATATATTTGTACATTTGATATTGATTGACAACATCAACTCAAAGATTTAGAGAATTTTTTAGTTGAATTTAGAAAAGATAAAGATTTAGAAGTAGTATTATGATCACGTTTTATTAAAAAAACTCAAACAAATGTTACACTACTGAGAAAAAGTATTTTAAAATTAGGAATTATTTTTACATTTTTTATTAGTAATATAAAACTAACAGATAGTCATAATGGATATAGAGTCTTTACTCTTGGTACAATCAAACAACTCAAACTTACTATTGATGATATGTCTTATGCTTCTGAATTAATTGATATTATTGCCAGAAAAAAATTAAAATATAAAGAAATTCCGGTTGATATTATTTATACCGATTATTCAAAATCAAAATGACAAAAATCAATAAATGCTCTCAATATAGCTTTAAAAACTATATGGTATAAATTTTTTAAATAGTATTATGTTTTTTTAGATAAATATTCGTCAAGACTAGTCCAATCTTCTTTCTCAAATAATTCTTTTATTTTTGAATTAATATATCTTCATTTTAATTTTTCTGTGAAATATGTATATGCTGTTTTTGTAAGATAATGAGATCATCCGTTTAATATATAATGCGTTCATCATTTCATTTTGATGCCAAAAGATTGTCATAAAGCTAATTTTATGGCATTTCTGTATTTATCGTTGAGATGTTTTGTATCTTGATGGTAAAATTGATTGATTTCATCATCAGTGTAGGGGCGAAGTGTTGTTAGGTTATTCATAAAAATTATTGCATAATAGTAATTTCCCAATTTCATTCAGGTAAAAAATTATTTTTAATCCACATATTCAATGTTTTTAAAGTTTCATATTTTTGATTATTTTCAGTTGCCCATTTTTTTAAATCTTCTATTTGTCATACTTTGATTAATGTTGTTTTTGGCGATTTATATTGTCAACCAATAACTTTATCAATATATGACTTTCTTTTTTCATAGTCTTGTAAAACATACTTTATAGCAAGTATTCTAAATACATATCTTGAAGTTTCTTCATTCAGATATAAATCATAATAATTATCTACTTTTTGATCTTCTAGTGCTTTTTTAATACCATTTTGTCATCTATTATAACTTGCTGCTACGAGTGTCCGGTTTCCAAAAAGTCAGTGAAGATAGTCAAGATATCTTACTGCAGCATCAGTTGCTTTTTCAAAATTATATCTTTCATCTATATCATCATTTACAATTAATCCATATTCACGGGCTGTTTCAGGCATAAATTGCCAAATTCATCCAGCTCATGCAGTTGATACTACATCATTTCTAAGAGCACTTTCAGCAATTGGTAAATATTTAAAATCCTCTGGAATATTATATTCATCTAATTTTTCTTCAATGTATCACATATATAGAGGAAGTCTTTTTACATAAAGAAAAAATTGATAGAGATTATAAGAAATATTTAAAAATTCCTTATCAAATCTTTCTTTTATAAAATAATTTTCTTCAAAATCTGGTAATATTTCTCCAGCGAATTCTAATTTACTTTCTGGATATGAAAAAAATATAGCATTTCCATTTGAAGAAAAATTTTTAAAAAAAATGTTAAAAACTATTAAAAATATAGTAATTAAAATGATAGCAATTATCACTAAATGTTTTGTTAAATAAGACATTATTATTATAATTTAGGAGTATAAAACTAAATTAGATTTCATTGTATAAATATATTATACAAAAAAAGTTGTCAATAAAAAATATAAGTTTGACTTCTTTATATTTTTTTATACCTTATCTTTAAATCTCAATAAATCAAATTTTTATTTTAATTAAAAAATTTAATTTTGGACGACAGTATGGATAAATATAGTAGCTTAAAAAGTATATTAAATATAATTTTACAAAATATTAAAAAACAAGATTTTCTTGTATATTTTAGAAAAATATCAATTATTGAAATTACGAATACAAAAGTAACATTTTGAGTCGTTTCAGGATTTATGAAAGAAAATTTAGAAGCAAAATTTTATGATTTAATTCTAAATTCAGTAAAAAAAGAACTTCCACAAATTGAAAAAGTTGAATTTATTGTGGATATGAATATTGAAAATCCAAGCAATCAAGATGTAATTGATTGTCCTCAATATTTTAAAGAATTCTCAAAAAAACCAAAAAAATCTTCATCAAACGAAGATACTACAAGTACAAAAAGTTATTCTACTCAAAGTGATGATTCAAAAATTGGAACTCCATCTGAAAGATATACTTTGGATAATTTTATTGTGTGACCTTCAAATCAACTTCCATATTCTGCATGTGAAGCTGTTGTGAGAAATCCAGGAAAATCATATAATCCTTTATATATTTACTGAGATGTTGGACTTTGAAAAACTCATCTTTTACAAGGAACTGGAAATGCAATCTTAAAGAAATTTAAAGATAAAACAGTAAGATATATGACAGCTGATAAATTTATTACTGAATATGTTACTGCGGTTAAGAAAAAATGAGTAGAAAGACTCAGACAAAAATATGCTGAAGTTGACGTAATCATTATTGATGACGTACAATTTTTATCTAAAAAAGAACAAACTCAAAATGAACTCTATAATATTTTTAACATATTATATGACGCTCAAAAACAAATTATTATTTCTGGAGATAGATCACCAAAAGAATTAACAGAAATTGAACCAAGACTAAAATCAAGATTTGAATGGGGAATTATTGTTGATATTTCAAAACCAGATTTTGAAACAAGACTTGCTATTTTACAAGAAAAAGCAAGAGCAAGAGAATTCCTGATTCCTCAAGATGTAGCTGAATTTATTGCAGCAAATGTAACTGATAGTGTGAGAGAATTAGAAGGAATTTTAAATCAATTAATGGCAGAATATGAACTTGATCATTCTACTCCAACTTTAGAAAAAGTAGCAAGAAAGTTAAAAAAATTAAGTTTTACTACTGATATTTTATGAGAGGTAAAAGTTCAAAGAACAACTACTATTAAAAGTTATGAAGATATTATTACCGCAGTTTCAAATCATTTTGGTATTGAAAAAGAAGGAATTTTATGAGAAAATAGAAGAAAAGAATTCATGATTCCAAGACAAGTAGCGATGTATCTTTTAAAAACAAAACTTCATTACACATATGAAAGAATTGGAAATATTTTTTCTTGAAGAAATCATGCAGCAGTATTATACAGTTGTAATAAACTTGAATCAATGCTAAAAAAAGATAAAACTCTTCTTTACGAAATCAATGTTTTAAGAGATGGTATATGAATTTAAAAAACGAGATAATCTCGTTTTTTTTATTGACAAGTTCTAAAAAATATAATACTATTTTTTTTGTTAAAAATATTTATTAATTTATTTTTATGGATAAACAAAAAAAACAACTTTCACAAGAAATTTCAAAAAAAACAGCATTTACTCTTATTGAATTAATTATAGTTATAACCATATTAGCAATATTGGCAACTATTAGCTTTATGAGTTTCAAAAATTATTCATGAAATGCAAGAGATGGGAATAGATTGACTACTATTTCACAAATAAAAACATGATTAGAAATATATAATGTTAAAACTGGAGAATATCCTTTTCCAGAAGAAAATATTTCTACCGGAATGATTCAATGAGAAATATTAGCATATAAATGAGAAATAAGTGATGGAATATCAAGAAAAATAAATATTTCAAAAACACCAAAAGATCCTAATTACATCACTCAAAATTATGCGTACGGAATTACTGCTACAAAGCAAGAATATCAAATTTGAACTTTATTGGAGAATGATATTTCATATGTAGAAACGCCTTTTATAAGTAGCGCATATGCAGATAAAATATATTATAAAGCTTGAGTAAAATGAAATTATAAATGATATATTCAATTTTGAACTGGCGGAATAAATTATGTAGTAAATATTCCAAGTTTATTGTATAATTTTAGTGGAAGTATTGATATAAATGGAGTAAATTTACAAGATGAAAATGTTTATTTTATAACAGATAAATGAGAAAATCTTCCCTATACTCTATGAAAAGAAATTGAAACAAATAAAAAAACAACTCATCTTATTATTCTTTCAGAAGATGATATTTATGATTATGTAAATAATGGAACACTTCCTCCAAATATAATAGATGAAAATACGTTATTATCTGGTTTTTGAATTCATGATAAAAAAGATTTTGCATATATTATAAATGGAGAAATTCCTCCAAGTACTGAAAAAACTAATGTTTGAACTGGAAATGTCATACTTTCTCAATCACAAGTAGAACAATGAGATACTCTTACTATTTCAAATAATTGTTCCACACCACCAACTTCTTATATTTCATCAAATGATAATATAGCTCGTATTATCAATAATGAGATAAGAACTTATACTGCAGGAACGGTTACTATTTTCCCTGTATGATGACTTTGTAAAGATAATAATTGAGTTCCACTTACTGTGAATCCATCAGAATTATGGAAACAAGAAGATTCTAATTGTAAGGCAAATGATTTTGTATTTACTGTGGATGGCGTAAAATATATTTGGTGATGATGTAATTCTACTCTTTGAACTTCACTGACATTTGAAAATGATAATGATAATGCTTGTCGGAATTATAGTTTATGACAAAAAAATCAACTTGCTTGTGATACATTAGGACCTTTAGATTATTATAATTCATTTTGAATATCATCAGCAAAAGAATTTGATACTATATGGTGACAACTTTATACCTGGGAAAATGCAAGTGCTACGAATTGATGAGCATGTCCAAGTTGATGGCATCTTTCACAAGAAGAAGAATGGGAAATTTTGGAAACATATTTAAATCAAGGAGTAAATTGTAGAAATAATCAGGATTCATGGCAATGTGCTAAATTGTGATGGGGATGAAAACAGGCTCAAAAAACATATAATAATGTTGTAAAAGCACTTCAATTACCTTTATCATGAAGTCGTAGTTGATTTCCAACTGACTGAAAATTACTCTATAATGCTCGTGGAGAGCGTACTATATTTTGGACTTCAAATAGTTTAAATGAATATGATTCATATTATAGATACTTTCATATTAATGATAACGGGATTTCAAAATTAACAGCATATAATAATTTTTGATTTAGCGCTCGTTGTGTTAAAAATAGATAAAAAATCTTTTCTGAGTAAAAGATTTTTTTCTTGCAAAAACTTCAAAAATTATATAATAAAATTACTGTAAGAAATCAAAAACATATGTTATATTAAATAATTATGTCAGAAAAAAAAGATGCGTGAAGCGACAAAAAAATAAATCCTATTATAAATGATATATATAATGATGAAGAAATAAAAGATATCGATATTTCATCTCTTTTTGTGTTGTCAAAAACACAAGTATTTCACTCTTTATTTAAACATGATTCAAATGATATACATACCAATCTGAAAAAATCAGTTTTTTTGAGCTTATATCCAAAAATAAAACTTCTTAAACTTCAACGTCCTTTTAATAACGAAATAAAAAAAGTTAAAAAAAATACTCCGGTTATTTTATCTCATTATATTCCAGAAAAAAAACTCACAACACTCGATTTGAGTGATTTTGAAGATTTAGAAAGAGAAATACCGCAATCATTTGATTTACTTCATCCTAAAAAACCAAAATTTAAATTTTCATTTTGATTAAAATTCTCAATATTTAAAATTTGAATTTCATTTCTTGTGTTATTTTTTGTTTTGTTTTGATATGGTTTTGCAACGAAATTTTATATAGAAAAAACTTTTGTTTCAGTAAAAAACTTAGATATTAAAAATTTTTCAAGTTTACAAAACAATCTTAATAATATACAATCTCATTTAGTTATAAGTAACGCACTGGTAAAACCTTTATTGTGATTGAATTATTTTATTGGGAATTCTTCAGTAAATAATCTATGAAAAATATTGCCTGGAGGTCTTCATATAACCAATTTTGCGCTTCATTTTTTTGAAATTTATGATGGTATAAATGCAATGATTCAAGAAAAATGAATCGATGAAATCATGTTTTCACAACTTATTGATAATATTGAACCGATACTTTTTAATATGCAAAAAGATTTACAAAGTGGAGTAAAAATTTTTGAAGGTATTGGTGATTTTTCTGATGAGAATCTCAATTCACAATTTAAAAAATATACTACACAAATCTCAGCTTTTTGATGATATTTTAATATTTTTATCAATAATCTTCCTACTATTAAAAAAATTCTTGGTCATGAAGAAAAAAGAACCTATTTTATTATTTTTCAAAATAATGATGAGATTAGACCAACAGGTTGATTTATGTGAAGTGTTGGAATTTTAGAAGTATTTCGTGGAAAAATTGCTAATTTTGAAACAAAAGATATTTATGCTATAGAATGGGATTTAAAAGATTTTGCTACAAAAAATGGTATTGCTTTTGAACAAAAAGCACCAGCAGGACTGAATAAAATATCTCAAACTTTTGGTCTTAGAGACGCAAATTATTATCCAAGTATTGAAGAAAGTAGTTTAAAAATACAAGAATTTCTTAAAAATAGTGAATACAAAGTTGATGGAATTATTTATATAAATCAAAATCTTATTTCTAATATTTTAAAAAAGATAGGGCCTATTTATTATGATTTTGTACAAAGAGATATCACGAGTGAAAATTTTTCAACTTTATTTTCAACATTAGTAGAAGCTAAAATTACAAAAACACATACTCTTGCTACTCCAAAACAAGTTCTTTTTGATTTTATTGATATATTTTTAGCAAAGATTAAATCGATTCAAAATTATAATGTATTTATTGAATTATTTATTGAAAGTATTGAAAAAAAAGATGTATCATTTTATCTTTTTCATCCAGAAGAAAATGTATTTCTTCAACAAATTTGATTAGAAAAAACATATGATTTTAATAAATATCTTGATTTTAATTATCCAGTATTTACTTCAATTTCAGGAAATAAATCAGATAGATATATTACGAGAAGTTATGAAAAAAAATATACTCTTCAAGAAAATTGTAATATAAAAACATCTTTCAAAATTAAACAAAAACATAGCTTTAATATTAATGAAGAAGTTTATATAAAAACTCTTCTCTATGATATGAATGCTTTGGGACAAGTTGATGTCAATAATATTTTAAAAATTCAGTGAAAATGAATCAATAAACAATATATTAGAGTTTTAATTCCAAAAAATACACAAGTAACTCAAAATAAAAATATTACTATTACAGAATATCCAGAATATAAAGAAATTTCTTTTTATCTTGATACAAATAGTTTATTTGAAAGTAATTTTACTTTTGAATACAATATTTCAAATCCAGAATGCAAGGAATATAATTATTTTTTACCAAAACAACCTGGAATAAAAAGCTATGGAATTGATATGATAAAAAATTGAAATTTAGAACAATCTCTATATACTGAAACAGATTTTACTTTTAATGATTAAAAAATGTGATTAAAACAATTAATTTCCCTTGATAATCCAGTTAGACTTCTCTATCATCTTTTAAGAGCAATTATTGCAAGTTTTATGTACTGATTTCCTTCAAGATGAATGACAATTATTTGAGTAACAGGAACCAACTGAAAAACTACTACTACAAATATTATTGCAAGATGATTAAAAGAATCATGAAAAAAAGTATTTATGTTTTCAACGGTAAATTATTTTATTGGAGATCAAGAATTTAGAAATGATACAAAAATGACTTCTCCAGATCCATTTTTACTTCAAAAACTTTTAAGTGATGCAAAAAAAGCTGGATGTGAAATTGCAGTAATTGAAACTTCAAGTCATGCTATTACTATGAATAGAATTTGGTGAATTGATTATGATATTGCAGTTTTAACAAATATCACTCAAGATCATCTTGATCTTCATCATACGATGGATAATTATGTAAGAACGAAGTTAAAACTTTTTAAATGACTTATTTCTTCAACAAGAAAAAAACAAGTTAAAAAAACAGCAATTATCAATCTTGAATCTGAATATAAAGAATTATTTTTAAATGAAACATATGATGTTTTAACAACCTATGGATTTGACTATAATGCAAATTTAAAAGCAGAAAATATTAGAAATGAAATGAGTTCAGTATTTTTTGATGTAAAAATCCCAGGAACTGTTTTACATATAGAAACAAAACTTCGTGGAAAACACAATATTTATAATATTTTATGAGCTATTTGAGTATTTTTAAGTTTATGATTAAAAACTGAAGATATCGAAAAATCAATTAAGAATGTTTCTGTCGTTCCCGGAAGATTAGAAGAAGTAAATAATTATGAATGATTTAAAGTTTTTATTGATTATGCTCATACTCCAGATGCTTTGGAAAATGTTTTAAATACATTAAAAAATATCAATGGAGTAAAAAGAATTATTACTGTTTTTGGAGCTACTTGAGATAGAGATAAAACAAAAAGACCAATCATGGGAAGAGTGGTTTCAAATCTTTCTGATTATGTTATTTTAACCCAAGATGATGATTATACAGAAGCAACTCAAGATATTATGAAAGATGTTTTACCAGGAATTGAGAGAAAAGAATGAGAGAATTTTTGGATTATTCCAGATAGGGAAGTAGCAATTAGAACAGCATTTTTACAAGCTGAAAAAGATGATGCTATTTTGATTGCAGGAAAATGAGATGAACATCTTATGATGACAAACTTAGGGCCAATTCCATACAATGATAAAGAAGTAGCACTAAAAATACTCCAAGAAATTGATGATAATAAGATAATGTAATAATAAATTAAAATCTAAACATAAAATTATGACGCTGTACCTAAAATATCGCCCCAAAGATTTTGAGAGTCTTGTATGACAAGATTTTATAAAAAATACTCTCAGACAAGCTATTGTAAAAGATAAACTTGTTTGAGCGTATTTATTTTGTGGACCAAGATGAACTGGAAAAACTTCTACAGCAAGAATATTTGCAAAAGCGATTAATTGTTTGGATTTACATGAATGAAATCCATGTTTGAAATGTGAAATATGTCAGTGAGTTCAAGATGAAAATTTGGTTGATATTATTGAAATAGATGCTGCAAGTTATACTTGAGTTGATAACATAAGAGAAATAATTGAAAAAGCAGTATTTTCACCAACAAAATGCAAATATAAGGTTTATATTATAGATGAAGTTCATATGCTTTCAAAATGAGCTTTTAATGCTCTTTTAAAGATTTTAGAAGAACCACCAGCACATTTAAAATTTATTTTAGCTACAACTGAAAGTCATAAAATCCCTGAAACTATTTTATCTCGTTGTCAAAGATATGATTTCAAAAGTATCACAGCAGACGATTTACAAGCAAGACTTCGTTATATTGCTGAAAAAGAAAATATAAAAATAGATTCAGAAAGTCTTGAATTTATAACTAAACAAGCAAATTGAGGTTTAAGAAATGCAATTTCTCTTTTTGAACAACTCAATTTTAATGGTGAAATTAAATTTGAAACGGTTATTCAAAATTATGGAATTCCAAGAAATGATGTCATAGAAAAATTTTATAATAAATTACTTTCAAAAGATAATACTATAATTGCAGATTTTGAAACAATTACTGAAAAATATAATATTCAATTATTCTTTAAAGAATTATTATTTTATATAAAAGATAAATTAATAGAAAATATTGAAAATCAAAATTTAGTAAAAACACATATTTTCATACTTGAAAATTTAGAAGAGTCATATTTAAAATCAAAAAATAGTTTTGATGGGAAAACTACCTTTTTAGTTTGAATTATTAAAAGTATAAAAGATATTTCATCTCACTCTTGAAATGAAGCTGAAAAAATACAAAAAAATGAACCAAAACCATATATTCCAGTATCTGCTCCTAAAAAAGAAATTCCTACGCCAAAATTACCAGAAATAACACAAGAAATTTCAAGTGATGATTTGTTTGATGTATTTTGAGAAAATGATTTTTGAGATATCGATGAAATGGATAATTCTGGACAAAATCAAGAATATATTCCACCACCAATTTCTCCAAAACCAGTAACGAATCTAGGAAATCTAACTGCCTTTCATTTAGAGGGCTTTATTTCATCGTTAAAAACACTTTGATCAAAAGGAGCACTTACTATGTCTTTGAGAGCCTCTACAATACAATTTGATGAAAAAAATCTCATTATTTTTACAAAAACAAAAATTGCTCTCAAACAAATTTCCTCACCGGATAATATTTCGCTTATGAGTCAAGCTTTACAAAATATGTGACATTTAGATATTAATATTGAAATAAAATAATGTTTGCTCTCGTTTGTCCATTTTCTCAGAGTTTTGATGATATTTGATTTACTTATAAAATACCAGAAAAACTTGTATCAAATATACAAAAATGAATGGTAGTTTTTGTACCTTTTTGAAGTAAAATAGTATTTTGAGTGGTATTAGATATTTTATCATCAAGTAATTTTGATCACACAAAAATGAAAGAAATTTCTTCATTGTATTCTGAAGATATTTTTTTATGAGATTATAGAGTCGAGTTGGTAAAATGGATTTCACAAAATTATTTTTGTCTGATTCATCAAAGTTTATGATTATTTTTTCCAAGAAATTTAGTACAAAAATTTGAGAAACAAACTTTTAAATTTTCTCAAATTCCTGAATTTAATTATAAATTTGAGTATAAAAAAAGTCTTAATTCAAAACAAAATGATATTTATCAAAGCATTTTTAATAAAAATGAAAAAAAGTTTTTATTGTATTGAGTAACTGGAAGTGGGAAAACAGAAATTTATATTCATCTGATTAAAAAGTATTTAGATGAATGAAAACAATCTCTTTTACTCGTTCCTGAAATCATTCTTACTAATCAAATTTTTGAAAGAATCACAAAAGTTTTTTGAGAAGAAGTTATTATTTTAAATTCAAGTGTATCAGAAGCAAAAAAAACAAAATATTGGGATGCAATTCATCAAAATAAGGCCAAAATAATTATTGGAACTCGTAGTTCATTATTTTATCCATATCAAAATTTATGAATTATTATTGTTGATGAAGAACATGATAATAGTTATATTTCGGATAATTCACCAAGATATGATGCGATTGAAGTTGCTTTGAAAATATCAAATCTTTCTGATGTAAAAATTCTTTTATGATCAGGAACACCAAAAATAAATCATTTATACAGAGGATTGCATTGAGAATTTGAAGTTTTAAATTTATTTGAAGAATATAAATAAAAATCAGTAAGAATTTTCCTACTGATTTTTATTTATTTCCTAAAAATTTATAAAGTCCATAAAATATTCATCAAGAGATAGCTCCAAATAAATGTCATACAAAACTTACTTGTGGACTAAATCATACTAAAATATTTATAACTAATGCTGTAATTCATCATTTGTATTCAGGATTTTTTACATCGTACAATAAAAGAGTATAAAATGATATGATTGCTAAAGCAAATCAGCTAATCCCAAAAGTTATGGTTCATTCTTGAGTGAGTAGTAATAATGCGACACCATTAAAAAGAGTTGTAAAAATGAAAAATACGATATACCATGTTTTTCAAATCAAATATTCAAGTTGATTTCAGAAAAAATAAAGAAATAAACTATTAAATAAAAGATGAAAAAAACCTCCATGTAAAAAACTATACAAACAAAATTGAATCAAAAGTTTTACATAATCTCATTGAGACAAAAATAAATGACTCATTCAGAACATATTTATGAGTTCTGGATTTTGAAACGAAAAAATAGTAAATATTGTAGAAATAACTATAAATGCATTACTTACTGAGAGTTTCATTTTTTCTTAAAATAAAAAATAAAATAATTCAAATAATAATCATTGGGATACTAAGCAAACTTCCCAAAGTTAAAAATCAAAATATGTATCAAATATGAGCATCAGGAGTTCTAAAAAATAATTCTACAATAACTCTAAAAATTCCATATCAAATCAAGAAAAAAGCTGAAGTTTGTCCAAAAAAAGTTTTATTTTTATTGATAAAATAGAGCATAATAAGCAATACAAATCATTCTAAAAAAGCTTCTAAAAGAGGAGAAGGAAAATATGAAACTCCATTTTTTTCAACAGCGAATAATCAAGAATAATTTGCGTATCCAAGGAGTTCTTTATTGAGATAATTTCAAATTCTTCCTAATCAAATTCAAACAGGAACAATAACTGCAAGTTCATCAATAATTTTCCAAAAATTAATTTTATATTTTTTAGCAAAGAGAATAACACTTATAACTACTCATAAAAATCCTCCATGAAAACTCATTCATCATTCCCAAACTTTTAAAATATCAATTGGATTTGCAAGATATGCTGAAAAGTCATAAAATAAAATATATCAAATTCTTCCTCATAAAATAACTCCAAGAAATACATAAAAAAATAAATTTTCAAGTTCTTCTTTTTTTAATATATTTTTTTTCAATATATAATAATATCCTGCTATGAATCATAGCGCGTACATAAGCCCATAATAGCTTGGAGCAAGAGTAAATCAAAATATATTTATTTCAAAAATAGTCATGAGTTCATATAAGTATTAAAATTTATATTTATTATAAATGTTTTGAAGTTTTTGCAAGAAAAAATATTTATCTTCCACAAGCAACATAATCTCCTACATTAAATGGAATAGTTCATCCACAATTATAAGTAGTTGCATTTAATAATCCTCCAACTCAATTATTTCAAGGAATTCCATTTGTGGTAGATATAAGAGTACAATAATCACTTGTATAATGTCCAAGTCATCATATTTTTATTCCTGATGGAACCGCTATATTGGATTCATTTTGGTAAATACTTGACATCAGATAATCTAAATTATTTCCACAATTATTTCAGCTACTATTAGAAAGTATAACTCTATTTGCTCAATAAGAAGCACAATTTCATTGATTACTGGTTCATATTTGAATAACAGCTTTTCATAAATCAGTACAAAATTTATGCAAAATTCATGGACTTGCTTCATTTCTAGCACCATTTACATTAAAACTCGTTTTTATTTTATATAAGGCAAATAATGCATTATTTCTTGTGTCTTTTATATAAATAACATCTCAACATTCCCATTTTGCATACAATGTTATATTACTTGTTTGAGTAAAATTTCAGATATTACTCGTTCAATTTATATTATAATATTTTGTTCCTGTTCAATTGACATCTGTAAAATATCCTTGAAAACTACAATTTGCTTTTGTTGGTGGAGTAATTGTTATAAGAGGATTATCATATAAAACATTTACTGATGTAGTTCATCCAACTCAACCATTATTATTTAAAGTAATAGTATAATTATTTGGAATACAAGTTCCTTGAATATTTTCATTTTTTGAAAGAGTTATAGGGAGAGTGGTTTGAATATTACAAGTATAACCAGTTTTTGCAGGAAGAGTAGTATTTGAATTATTACAAATAGTTCCATGAGGAATTGAAAGAGAATATTCTCAATTTGAATTCGTTGTTACATTATTTCCACATACTTGAATATTTCAAGTTCATAAATTTGAAATTACTCAACTTACTTGATAGTTTTTTAAAACACAATTATTTCCATTTTGAGTATAATTTGAATCACAACTTATAAGATTTGGAGATGATGTTTCATTTGGATTTATAAATTCACCATCATTACAAGAAATATTTTCTAAAGTATATTGAAAAACTCAATTATTTTCATTTATATGAGTTGAAACAATATTATTTGTATTTTCTCCATGTTGTAAATTAGGAAGTGAATAGAGATGATTATTATAGGTATATGCAGTATTCGCACTACAATTATTAATAATTCATTTTATACAAGTAGGATATTGATATTCTTCATCTCAAGAAAGTGTTCCATTTGTACATGTTTTTACTTGAAAACTCTCATTACAAGTTTGAGAAGAAAATTTATCTATATTTTCTTTATTATACAGAGTTATAGTTTGTAAATGCGGTATAATTTTTCATTGAAATTCACAATTTTTATATTCTATTTTTGTACTTATCTTTCCAGTTATTAAAGCTTCTAAATCTTTTTTATTTTCTACTCAAAAACTTGCATATAAAATATCATTTGTAATATCTGCGGGTAAGTTTTCTTCTGCAATATCTTTTTTACTTATAACTAATAATTTTGCATCACTATTTTTATTTTTTTCTTGTAAGACTCTATCAGAGTTTTGCTTTATATTCAGAGAATTCCCATTCAATTGATATGGAAGATTTGTTCCATTATTAATTGAGTAATATGTTTGTTCTTGGTTTAATAAATTTCCTGTTTGTCCTAATACTCAACTAAAACTATAAATTAAACTTGGAATATTAGCCACCCAAGTTTCTTCTTTTTGAGA
The DNA here is from genome assembly GCA_034675265.1 of Patescibacteria group bacterium. Classification (GTDB taxonomy): domain Bacteria; phylum Patescibacteriota; class Gracilibacteria; order BD1-5; family UBA6164; genus UBA7396. The sequence continues at coordinate 29,548 of JAUCDK010000005.1, read as the reverse complement.
TCCACTATTAAATAAAATATATCATTTATAATTTCCTTCAACTTTTGCCTGATAATTTGCTGCATATGTTGTTGGTAAAATATTCTGATATGCAGTTTCTCACTCAAATACACTTCCTATTTCATATTCTTGACTATTTTGAGTGACTCCATATACATAATTTTGATTACTTATATATGGATCATACGGGATAGTATTGAGATTAATTTGTTTGGAAATAATATCTTTAATTTCTCATTTATAAGTAAGTTCTTTATCATTTATTGTTCAAACTAATATTTCTCATTCTGGAGAAGGATAACTTCATACTTTTGTTTGATATAATTCCAATCACGTTTGAAGTGTTTTTACTGTTGAAATTCTATTTGAATCTCTTGCATTTCATGAATAATTTTTAAAAGACATAAAAGCTAGACTTGCAAGAATTGCTAAAATAGTAATAACAATAATTAATTCAACCAGAGTAAAAGCTTTTTTAGAAGTATGTTTTTGTATTTGGTGTTTTTTCATAAGAAATTTGATAAAAAAATAAAATGCTACACGATAAAGTGTAACATATAATATTTCTATTTCAAGATGAAATTATTTTTTTTATTAGTAATTATTCACTACTTGAGTTTGAATTTCATAAACAATGTAATCCTCAATTTTAAAGATTTCTTCAAGTTTTCTTGATAAAATTTTTGGAAAATCTTTTCCTGAAACTAAAGTTGAAGAAATATTTGGAAGAATAATTGAAAGTTTAGTATAGTCTTTTTTGATAACTAAAATTCCACTTTTTGCAGGATTCAAATCTTCAAATTTTTTATCTAAAATATTTCTTGAAGTAATAATATCAATTCTAATTTTTATTTTTTCCAAATCAGAAAGAGTTAATTTTTCAAATCTTGGATCTTGAAGAGAAAATACTGCATTTTGTATCAACTCAGTGGCTAAATTATTTTCTAACTCAACAACATTTCAACTACTTCCAACAATATTTCCATTTTTATAAAGAGTTACAAAAACAGTTCATTTTTTTTCAAGAAGAGAATTATCTGTAATAATAATTTCATTTTTTGTTGGAATAGTTCCATTTGTTAAATAGTATTCAATAACTTGTTTTACTACATTAATCATAAAAAATGGTTATAAAATTAAAGTTTTTTTATTTTAGTATAAATTACTTTCACTTGCAGCATTGTTGTATTCATCAATATCTTCTTGTTTAATTTGTTCAAAAATATCTCATAATTGATCTTTTCCAGTAATCATAAAATATTGATAATATAAAAAGTCAAATAATCCCTTGAAAAATAACATACAAGCATTACTTAAAGGAAGCAAAAGTAAAAGAGAAAGAAGTTTTGCATATCATTCTGGAAAAAGAGAGAAAATAAATACTATTATAATCGCACTCAGTCAGAGCCCAAAAAAGCTTGCATATACTCAAAGAAGAATATATCTATAATTATTCAAAAGTTCTAAAATTAATAATTCTCAAAAGCTCAGTAATAAAATATGAAGAATAAAAACATACATAATTGCATTATAATTATTCATTCCTATCACAACATAAACAGGAATAAAAATTATATAAATAATAATTGAAAAAAATGAAATTTGTCCAAAATGAATAATGGTTTTTTTATATTTTTCACTATCAATAATGGTTAAAAAATAATACGTTACCACTGCAACAATTACAGAAACAATAAAAGTAATAAAAGATAAAACAAAAGGGAAGAGAGGACTATTTGCTCACATTCCAACTGAAATATTTTTAAAATTATTTGGAATATCAATTACTCCTCAAAATAAAAATACAATAAATAAAAGCAATACACTTCCAATTACTCAAGCAATAAAAGCTCATGCTGTTACCATAAGTACATCAACTATTTTAATTTTTTTTGGTCAAAAAATACTATCATTTTGGCTCATATTATTTTTTTTGTAAGAAAATAAGCGAATAAATATACAATATAACTCAAATAGTAATAAAAATATCAGCAATATTAAAAACACTAAAATATTTTACTCCTATAAAATCTATAACTTTTCCATTAAAAACTCTCTCATATCCGTTTCATAATGCTCATGCGAGAACAAACATAAAACTTGCATCAATTATTTTTAAATTTTTTTTCTTTTCTTCTGTATAATAATACCAAAATATTACTCATATTAAAATGATAGTCAATAGTTTTAAAACAATTCCTGTGATTGGAAGTGAAAAAGCAATTCAGATATTTTCCACGTATCTAAAATATAAAAAATCCCCAACTAAATTTTTTTGAATAATAAGATCATTTTTTGCAATAAATTTTGTAAATAAATCTATAAAAATGAGGAAAAAAATTCAAATGTAAAACATATAATAAATTAAAATAAATAAAGAAAATATAGAAAATAGATATCTAAAACATTATTTTAGATATCTATTTTTGTATGAAAGATTATCTCATTAATTCACTTCCTGCAATAAGTTTTGCTTCTTTATTCATTCCTCTTCCTTCTAAATCTTCATTTAAATATACAAGTTTTGTTTTTTCAGAAGTACCAATATTGTTTAAAGTTTCAATTCTTGATGAATCAAGTAAGAATTTCAAAATTTTATCTCCATCAAGTGATTTATCAGCTGAAGCAATCATTTCAACAGATTCTCTAAATCATTTTGCAATTTCCATTCTTTGTCCAGCCATTCATTGTCAGATAAGAACTTTTGCTTCTTTGTCAGCTTCTGCAGCTTTTACTTGTTTAATTTTTTCTGCTTCTCATTCATTAATAGCAGCTTCTTTTAATTTTTGTGATTCTATTACTTTATTCATAGCACTCATTACTGAAGCTTCTAATTTAATATCTCTTACTTGGATTGAGTCAAGAGTATAACCAAATTGAGAAAGTTTTTCTCTTAAATTTTCTTCAATTGAATCTCAAATTTCTTGTCTTTTTGAAAAAATTTCTTTATGATCAAAAGTAGAAATTAAAGCTCTTAATTGTTCATCTATTACTGATTCTAAAATTTGAGTAAAATTTTGTACTGAATATACTGATTTATAAATATGTCCACTTTTTGAATCATCTCCATTATCTAAAACAAAATATACAACATTCAGTCTTACATATACAGTAACATTATCAGAACTGATACTTTCAACATTTGAAGTAAAGTTTTTTCTCAGTAAATCTTGATGTCTTGTCCATTCTACAAATGGAATTAAAAAATTTATACCAGGTCTTAAAATACGATTATATTTTCATAAAAACTCAACTGTTTTTACTGTATTTGGAGTTACGATTTTAAAAGATAAAACTACCAAAACAATATCTATAATTATTGCTGGAAGAATAAGTCCAGTTACTCATCATAACACAAGAACAACTATCAACACAAGAGGAACTATAAATCACATAAGCGATAAGTTAATAAATAAACAATTGAATTATATTACAAATATAGATAAATCAAAATTATTTTGTATTTTTCCAATATAATATTTTTAAAAATCTCGTAACAATTCCATCACTTGGACCTACTACATTTGGATTGAGATTATTATTTGCAAAGGTGTTTCATTCTAAAGTGGTATTTGCACTTACTCCATTATATAAAACAGAATGAAGTCTTAAATCTCTTAAAGTATAATTATCATAACTTAAATGTATATTTTCTTCTCAAAATCTTTGTTTATAATTATGATATTTGTTTGTATTAAAATAATTCCATTTATTTCTTGTAAAAGCAATAAATTTTTCAATAGAATTTTCTAATTCTATTAAACCGATATTTCCAGGTTCATAATATTGACTCGTAATTTGAAATGGTCCCCAACCATTAGCAGGATTATACATATTACAATTGGTTTCTTTTCACCAAGTTGCAATAATTAATGCTGTTGGGAAATCATTTCTTTTAGCTATTTCATCAACAAAATCATAATTTGTTTTACATTTTTCAGGAACTTCTAATCATGTCGTGATTTGAGTTCCATATTTATTAAAAAAATCTAGTTCTGAAGTAATTTCACCTTGAGTATTTTCAAATTCTTTTTCTAATTTTTTATCAATTACTGATTGAAATTCAGCTCTTAATTCATTAAAAATAATCCAGTATCTTGTATTTGTTTTAAATTTTGAAGCAAGAGTATCAATTTTTTTTACTCTATTTTCAAACCATATTATTTCTTTTTTATCAGAAAAATTTGATATTAATTCTTTTGCTTGTATTAACGCATTTTTATCTTTTTCACTTAATTCATAGGCAAAACCTGAACTAATAGAAAAAGAAAAAATCATAAAAAATAAAAAGATTTTTTGTATCATATCCTATTAAAATAATAAATAAATGAGTAGGTATAATACAAAAAAATCTTTTTAACACAATTATTTTTGTTTGTCTATTTTTAAAAATAAGCTATAAATTAACTATATTTTTCAAGAATTTTTTCTCAAATAATTAGTCAATCGATAGAAGATGAAGTGATTCCTCCTGCAAATCAAGCTCATTCTCCAGTTGGATAAATTCACTTAATATTTGATTCTCATGCATCATCTCTAAAAAACCTCAACACTGCTGAAGTTCTTGCTTCAATTGCAATAAGAATAGCATTTGGGTCAGCAAATCAGTGAATTTTCTTTTCAAATTCTGGAAGAGCAGCTCTTAAAGCTTCTACCACAAAATCTGGTAAACAAGTTTCTAAAGAAGTAAAATGAAGTTTTGGTTTATAAGTAGTATTTACATTTCAAAAATTTGTTGAAGGTCTTCCAGCAAGAAAATCTCAAACAAGTTGTGCAGGAGCAGAAGCATCACTTCAACCAGCTTTAAATGCTTTTTGTTCCCAATATCTTTGAAATTCTACTCAAGCAAGAGGATGTTCACTTCAAAAATCAGCTGTATTTACATTTACCAAAAGTGCTGAATTTGAATTAATATTTTTTTGAGCATAATGACTCATTCCATTTACACAAAGTCTTCATTCCTCACTTGAAGCATTTACCACTTCTCATCCAGGACACATACAAAAAGTGTACACACTACGAGTTTCTTTATTATGAGCCACGAGTTTATAGTTGGCAGTTGGAAGTTTTACATGTTGGCAAGATTCTCCAAATTGAGAAGCATTAATTAATTCTCTTGGATGTTCGATTCTTACTCAAATAGCAAATGGTTTTTGAGTGATAGTGAGTCATCTGTTATATAACATTTCATACGTTTCTCTTGCTGAATGTCAAAGTCCTAAAATCAAATCATCTGTTTCAAATATTTTTCCATTTTGAGTGAAAACTTTATCTATTTTTCCATCTTTTATTGCAATATCAGTCATCATAGTATCAAAGAAAAATTCTCATCATAAAGAGATAATTTTTTTTCTTAAATTTCTTACTACTCATCTGAGTCTATCGGTTCAAATATGTGGTCTTGCAGAATATAAAATTTCTTCAGGAGCTCCACAATTTACAAATTCACTAAAAATAAATTTACTTCTTGGATCGTTTACTAAAGTATAGAGTTTTCCATCAGAAAAAGTTCCAGCTCATCATTCTCAAAATTGTACATTTGAATTTAAGTCTAAAATTCATTGTGTCCAAAATTTATACACATCTTGAACTCTTTTATTTACTTCACTTCCTCTTTCTAAAATAATTGGTTTTAGTCATGCTTCTGCCAAAAGTAATGCAGAAAATAATCCACTTGGTCAGCTTCCAATTACTACAGGTCTTTTTTTCACTTTATTTAAATCTACTTCTTTTATATCATAAATAAAAGGTTCTTGAAGTCTTATTTTATGTCTTTTAATATTTTGAAGTAATTTTGGATGGTGTGCTTTTGAAAGAAAAGTTTCATTATCTCAAATATCAACCAAAACACTCCAAACAATTAAAATATTATTTTTATTTCTTGAATCAAGTGCTCTTTTAATTTTTTCTAAAGAAATAATTTGTTCTTTTTTGATTCATAAAACTTTTGCTGTTTTTTCATGTAATACACTTTCATCTTCTTTTTCATCAAGAGTAAAATTTATCTCTTCTATTTTTAGTAATTTTTTTGCCATTTTTGAGTTATAAAAAATATTTTGAGATATTGTATATTTTTTCTTTTGAAATACAAACTTATTATTCAAGAGCAAAAAGCAAATATCATTCTCAGTGAATATTTTGTATCCGAGAATCAATTCAAAAAGGGGAAAGTCATTTTTTGAGTCGTAAAATATTAATTCTTAAATTTCTATTTACTATCAAATAAATATCTCCCCAAATTTTTTCTATTAAAAAAGTATCTGATAATAATTTTTCAGGATGAGCAAAAAACAGAGATAAAATATATTTATTATTTTTGGTGAGAGGAATGTGTTCATTTTTAAAATAAAATTCATTGGTATCAATATTGTATGATAAATCTTTGTAATAATGAATTCTTCATAAAAAAGAAATATTGGAAAGATAATAATTTTTAAACCAATTCATAATACGTACCTCTAACTCTCTTAAACGAAGAGGTTTTATAATATAATCATTTGCACCACAATCAAAAGCATATCTTAAACAATCAATATTTCCATTTCAACTGATAACAACTACAGGAATTTTTAAATTTTTTTTTCGAATGATTTGTATTATTTCATATCCATCCATATTCGTATGATGGCTTGATAATTTTATATCTGTTAAAACAATATCAAAAGATGATAAAATAGGAAGTTGATGGGTAAAATCTTCAAAAGAGTATGCAACATAAACTCTATTGGTAATTACTTTAGATTGAAAAATTTTTTTTATCTTTTCAGCTAGCAAGATATCATCCTCAATAATTAAAATATTCATTAGTTCTACATTAATGTACTATTTTTTATAGGAATTGTTATGGTAAATTGTGCTCAAGAAAATTCTTTAGAAAATCATGCTTGTATAACTCCATCATGCATAGAAATAATTTTTTTACATAAATAAAGCCCCATTCATAATCAAATAGAATTTCCACTTCATTTTGTATATTTATCAAATAATTCTCATATTTCAATTCATTCAAATCATTCTCAGTTATCTTCTATTGATACTACAAGAGAATCTTGAGTTTTATAAGCTGTCATACACACAATTCCATCTTTTCCATGTGTGAATTTTACAGCATTTCAAATAAGATTTTCTATCACTTGTCAAAATTGTATCTTATCTATTTTCAGAAATCAAATATTTTTATCAACTCTATCAATAAACTCAATATGTTCATGAATATGAGTATGAATTTCTATTTCATTTTTGAGTAAATGAGTGATGTGAATTTGTTCTAAATAGAGTTCAATGTTGTTAGTATCATAATATTGAACTGCAAATAGCTTTGAAGTTAAATCTCATATTTTTATTAAAATAGAATTAAGTATATCAAGTTCAGATTTCATATTTTCAACTTCTCAATTTTTCATATCATCCAACATACTATCAGCTTGAAAAATTGCTGATGCAACTGGAGATCTTATTTCGTGAGAAATCATAGCAATAAATTCTTTTTGTTTATTGATAAGATTGTTATATTCAATAGTTTTTTCATCAACTTTTGTATCAAGATTGAGGGATAAATCTCTAATTTTTTCAAATGATTGAATATATTTTAAATGATGTTCAATAAAAAAGATAAAATCTTGTATAAGTTCAATTTCTAATTTTGTATAAAAATCTCAAAAAGCTTTTTTCCCAATCATTAATATTCAAATGTTATCTCTATTATGATAAATAGGAAATATTAAAAAACCTTCTTCATCAATATTTTTAAGAATAGTATTTTTATTAAATTTTGATTTATTTTCTTCTATAAATACAAAATCATTGATAAAATATTTATAATCTTTTTCAAAATATTTTTTTAATTCAGGATATCAGTCTTTATATAATTGTAATTTAAAAAATTGAGTTTTAAATATTTTTCAAAATTCTCCTGCTAAATAATTATTTAGATGATGAAAATCAGTGATTGATGAGATATTATATTTTAATTTTTTCATTGTTTTTTCCAAATCATCTCTGATAGATTTTCATAAAAAAATATTTCAAAGTATTTTATAATACAAAACATGAAATAAAATTCAAATTATTACATTTCAATATAATAAAGGTATTGGCATTCACCAAAATCAACTATTTACATTTATGTGTAAATAATTCAAAATAACAATAGTAGAAGCTGAACAAAATATTGATAATCCCAAAATAACCACTTTTCATAATGAATAGTAAATACTGGTAAAATAATATCTTTTAATAACATAAACAACACTTAAAACATACAAAAGAAAAAATAAAATTAATTCTTTTTCTAAAAACCATATTTCAAATATTGGTAAAACTAATTGTAAAAGTATAACAAGAAATATAATAAAATATGACAATAATAATATATATTTCAGTCTTAATTTATTGATATAAGATTGATTTTTTACTTTTAAAAATGACATTCAAATAAATGAAAGAGCAAAAACAATTTGAAGTAAAAAATGGATAAAAAACATTTTTCATGGAATTTCTCTATATATATTATTCGAAAAATATAATCATTCTATAATCAAATCTGTAAATCCATATATTCAAAATACCAAAACATAAAAAACAAAAAAGAGAAAAATTTTTATTTTTGAAAGTGTGTTTTTCCCACTATTGAGCATATAAACTGAAAAAAGCAAACTATAACTAGCTAAAACTCCAACTCAAAAACAAATTCTTGTAATATTCAGAAGTAAATCTGGATTTGAAATTCAAGAAAAAAATAAAAAAAAGAGCAAAAACCACCCAGACATAAATAATGTTGAGAGAAAAAAGAAAAATCAAAAAGTATTTTTATATATCTTATATACCGTAAATCATCAATAAATTGAAGAAAAGATAGAAATCAAATATATTAATATATAAAGAGTCATGTTTTTCTATTAAATGATAAAATTTTATTTTCTTGTTAATTTCATAAATGCTTTTACTCAATTTGATAAATAATATTTATATTTATCAACAACATCTGGAAATAAAACAAGATTACTTTTATATCCATCTCCAGTATTTACGATTTTTTCTCTTAATTCAGGATCTTCGTATATTCATAAAGAAATCGTTCAGAGATGTTTTGATAAAAAATCTAAATTATTATTTATATCTAATTCAGATATACCATACATTCACTTATATTTATCAGGCATATTTATAGCAAAATGTTTCAATATTTCAAATATTGTAAAAAAATTACTATATTTATTTAGTATTCAAATAGAAGAAAGTACTAATAATTTTTCAGGATTATAGCCAATAATATTTTCTATTCTTCTTTTGATTTCATCCACTCAAATTACTTCGTAATGATATGCTAATTCTCTTTTAAAAATATTTTCCAAACTGTCTACATATCACTCTTCATATCATACAAGTTCTCAAGTTTCATTTTCACAAACTACTAAAAAAGATTCTTCACTTTTGAGCAATCTTTCTTTTATATTTTCAACATGATCTTCCCCATATATAAATTTTGTGTCTCATCCACATGATATACAAGCTATTTCACTCATAGATAATATTCACATAATTTTTTTTACGGTTTCATCATATACTTCTTTTTCTAAGTGTCAAAAGATATCTTGTTTTGACATCATTTTATTACAACATTTACATTGAACTAATTCTCAAATACCGTGTGCCCACATATCTTGAGTAACTTCATTTAATTTTTCAAAATCTCATTGTGTTAAATCTCTTGGATTTACTGCTCTAACTGTACAAGTATTTTTCATAAATTTTTAATATTAATAAATAAACAAAAAGTTTATAAAAAAAAAATGTTACATTTTTGTAACATTTTTTGAGATTTTTAAGAAAAAATAAAAATAGGGAAGTATCCCTATTTTTTAAATTATTTTTGTAATAAATATCCTCCGATATTTGATGTTCCGTATTGAGTATTTACAATTCCTTTATATAAAGGGTTTTGAATATTTATATTTTCTAAAATTAATTTATATTCGTGTTTTTCTCATTTTACATCATACACAGTACTATTTTTATAAAAAGTTGCTGTTTTTGTATTTTTATAAATAGAAGAAATAGCTTCAACAACAGGAGAGATATCAATAATATCTTTAAAGTCTCCGTCTTGTAATTCAAGAGTTTTTTTCTTTAAATCATATGAAAAAGAAACATTTGCATTTTGTTCATATAATGTAATTTTATACATTTTGTTGTAACCTTCTATAAAAAGAGGGAATATTTTTTGGAAATCTGCTCAGTAAAAATATACAATATCACGTTCTTCTTCTTGAGAATAGTAAGATTTTACTTTTATTTGAGTTGTAATTTCATTTACAATTGACCAACTTGAAGGTGGAGTATACACTCTTTCAATTTTACTTCCATCTGGATTTTTTATATCATTTTCCCAATAAGTATCAAATTCTTCTCTATGTTTTTTTAGAAAGTCTGCATATATTTGAGAAAATAATTTTTTTACACTTTGACAATCATTGTAATCACATAAATAATCAATTCACTCATAAATTTCTTTTGAAAGTTGCTGACTAATATCCTCATAATTTGTAAGAGGAGTGATATTTCCATCTTTTAAAATTCAAGCTTGTATTAAATTGTTTTCTAAACGGCTTAATTGTCTTGTTTCTGGAAGAGAATATACTCACCAAGGACCAATAGAGATAATAATTGTAAAAAGAGTTAAAACAGCTGGAATAATAAAAATTTGTTTTCTATGAGAAATAATATAATACACTGAAATAACTCAAAGCCAAATTCAAAATACAATAACAAAATATCTATTTACCGTAATATCATATTGAGCAATTCTTAAGTAAATAGCATAAAAAAGCATAAAAAGTTGTGGAATTACTACAAAAGGAAATGCCTTTCTAAATGTTTTTATAAATCAATTTGATTCTTCAAAAAATGAAGAAAACATATAGATAATGTACCCAAAAATACTAAATCAAATTACCATCCAACTCACTTCTCATTTTGGCCAATCACTGAAATTTCCAAGTACTTTTATTGAATATGCGTATAAAATTATAAAATAAATATAGATAAATGGAATAGAAATATATTTTACTAAAAATGAGAAGAATTTATTTTCTACAAAAAGAGAATTTTCAAAACTTTCTTTTTCTGGAAGTTGTGTTAATGCAAAAATTGGAGCAAAAAATGAAAGTGATAAAATTGCCCAATCTGAATAAAAATTACTATAACTCCAATTAATATCAAATAAAGCAAAAACTGCTGAAATTCCTATTGCTCAAAGTCCAAAAAGCACTCATCCAAGTATAGTTGAAATCAAAAATACAACACTTATATTATAAAAATAACTATAATATTCTTTTGAAACTTCTTCATGAGTGAAAACTTTTTTAAAAAATGGAGATATATATAAAAATCAAATAATTCCAACTCAAGTTAAGATAAAATACAATATATTGTCAAAATTATCAAAATTTGAAGAAAAATTCAAATAAAATAACACTCAAAATAAAAATGGGAATACTTGTAAAAGATGTGAATTAAATTTATGTTTATGAGTTTCTCAAATAAATGATACTCAAACACTTAGAAAAAATGTCAAAATAAGAGAAAAAATAGCTTTTCATACGGTTTCTTGCATAACTAAAGAAAGTTCTCATCTTGTAACAATAAAAAACAAAATAGTTATCACAACAACAAGTATTACTCAAATAGGAAATCTAGTAAGAATACGAGCAATATGTTGTTTGAAATTTTCAAAACGAAACATTTTTAATATATTCATAGGAAAATAATTAAGAAGTAAACATATATAAATATAATGGTTTTTTGATTATTGCAAGGTTTTTGATTTATAAATAAAATTTTGAAAAAATATATTTTTATTTATAATATTGTAGATATATAATAAATAATATTATAAATAAAAAAGTAATGAAATTATATTTAAATTGAATTTAATAAATATTTATTAATGTATTTATAATTATGACAATTAATGAATTTAAGATTTTTAGAATTGATAGTAATAAATTATTTGATTTTGATGATAATTGAGTTAAAGTTTCTTGAAAGTGGGATGATACAATAATTTTAAATTATATTAAATCCAACTTGAAAAAAGAATTTTATGATACTGTGTCAAGAAAGCTAGAATTTAAAGAATTAATTTATAAAAAAAAATTATCAAAAATTTTTACTTTTACTTTTGCTTGAACAAAACAAGATGAATCAATTTTACCTGATTGGTTTAATTTTTTTGATATAGTTTCTGAACCTGAACTAAAGGCGCAAATGATTTCGGACTTTATTAATGTAAAAGCTTCCATTTTATCCGTTTTAAAATATGATAATCATTATTATATTATCACTTTTTGAAATTGACATCATTCTTTTTCTGGATTAGAAATAATTGATGATGATTATTGAATTATTCTTTGAAAAAGACTTATTACAAAAACCTGAAAAACCAGATGAATAAGTCAATCTGTAATTCAATGAGATTTAGAATCTACATATAAAACTATAAAAAATTCTGTTAATTATGACTCTATGACTGATTTATCTAATTTATGAAAAGTTACTAAAGGCTTATCATGATTAGTAAATTCAAAAAATGTTTTAAAAAAAAATAAATTATTAAAAGAATTACATATAAATATTGAAGTAAACAAATGAATTAAATTTAAATTTTCACAAACTATTGATCAATATAGATTTATTTTATTTTTTAAACAAATTCATAAAATATATCAACATGGTAATGATATTAATTCTTATGAATTACCCGATTTACAAAAAATAGAGAATAACTCAGATAAATATTTAAATATAAAAAATGCAATACTAAATAATTTAGCAAATATTGATAATATATATTTTTCTTATGATTTATTTTATAGTTATTTATTTACTAATAGAGAATGAAATGAGATAATATCGTTTGAAATGAAATCATGAGAAGATAAAATTTTTTATAACTTAGAAGATAATTGACCTTTATATAATTTAAATTTTATTGATTTTTTAAAAAATAATTGATTTAATTTACTCAATGCAAACTATGCTATATTTTCAAAAATAATTTTTCGTGATGCTAAATGAGAAAAAAATGAAACAAAAAGACTTCCTAAACTCTCAAATTTATTACAATGAGAAATAGAATATAGATGAACTACATATTTGTTTCAATGAAATTCTATATTTAGACCAAATTCTGATTTTAAAATTCTTGTGGAAAGGGAATTTAATGATAAAATAAAAAAATATACTATAAATGATACGAGTTTTATGTATCCATGGAGCGTAAATCTACATATTAAAAATAAAAAGTATGAGGAAGATTGATATAATTTTGCTCATGATAACATTCTTATGCTAGATTATAATAAAACCGATTTAACTTGTACTCATTTATGAAAAGAACATTTTTATTGTCTTGATAAATGAGTTGATATGAGCTATTGATTAGATTGAATTGAACTTTGCGATTTAATAAAATATAATAAAAAAGAATTATATTTTATACATGTAAAAAAATCTCATGGATCTTCATTAAGAAATTTATTTTCACAAGGAAAAGTATGAACACTTAAGATATTAAATAATATTCCTGATACTATAAAACATATTAAAGCTAAAAAAAAGATTAACATAAAACAAAGTTTAATTGATTCAAAAAATTTTCACCTTGTCTACGCTATAAAAAATAGTAAAGCAACTCCTCCATTCACTTTATATGCACAATATGATTTTATTTGAATAGTTGAATATTTACACCAAAAATGAATAGATAATATCAAAATTTTTATGATAAAATAAATTTTGATATTATCTATTTAGATTTATTTCTTAGTTTTAAAAAGAGTTGATAAAAAAAGAATTAATTAAAATAAATCCCACAAATACCCTTAAATCTCTTCCCATGAAAAAATCCCTCTTTATTTTCCGTCAAGATTTAAGAGTCTATGACAATAGATGACTAATAAAAGCAATTGAAGAAAGTGATGAAATATTACCAATTTTTATTTTGGATAAAAATATTATTTCAGATTTTTGAGGAACTCAAGATAAAAAGTTTTGATTTCTCAGAGAAGCTTTAGAAAAACTTTCAGAAGATATTGAAAAATTATCTCAGCAAAAACTAAGAATATTTTATGATTTTCCAGAAAAAATTGTTCCTTTTCTTGTAGAAAAATATTCTATTGATACTGTCTATGTCAATAAAAGTTATTCTCGTTATGGAGCAAAAAAAAGAGATCTATCACTGAGAGAAATATTGCACTCAATGGGGAAAGAATTTATTCAAGTTCCTGATTATCTCTTAGTCGAACCAGAAGATATTGAGCAAAGGAAGGTATTTACTCCATATTTTAAACTTTGGCAAAAAAAGCACAAAGATACGCAAGAACTTTCTCCAAAAACATTTCAAGCTATCACGACAGAAGAAAATTTTGAGCCAAAAGATTTTATATCTCTTCCGTCACATCCATTTTTCACTTTCGAATTTGGACAAAAAAGATTTACTTCTTTTCCAAATGAACACTATGATGAACTCAGAAATGATCTCGATAGAGATGGAACTTCAAAACTTTCAGTATATATTCGTTTTTGAATTTTTTCTATTCGTCAAATATATAATAAAAGTGCACATATAGAAAGTTTTGTGAGTGAACTTGCTTGGAGAGAATTTTGGCAACACATAGATTATTATTTTCCTGAATGTAAAAAAATAGAATTTCAAGCCACCAAAAGAAATATTTCATGGGAAACAGATGAAAATAATATATATTTTCAAAAATTTATCGCTGGAGAAACTGGATATCCTATCGTTGATGCTTGTATCAAACAACTTCTTACTACCAATCGGATGCACGGAAGATGACGTATGATTACGGCTTCATTTTTAACTAAAGATTTGCATATTGATTGGAGATTAGGAGAAAAGTTTTTTAAAAAACATTTGCTTGATTATGATGAAAATATCAATTTTTGAAATTGGCAATGGTCTGCTTCTGTATGAGCTGATCCCAAACCTATAAGAATTTTTAATCCTATACTCCAATCGCAAAAATTTGATAAAGAAACTTTATTTATCAAAAAATATATCAAGGCATTAGAAAAATATGAAACCTTTGAAATACATGATCCAATCACACATCATTTATCTGATTATTTTCCTATCATAGTTGATCATAATAGGGAACAAAAGATAGCAAAAGAAATGTATAAACAAAGTAAAGAAATACTATAAAACCTCACTTTTAATGAGGTTTTATTATTTGTTGTAATTTTTCTAGCAAAAGTTTTTTTTGAGAAGTATCAGAAGAATATTTTACCTTTTGTAATAATAAAATGATTTCATGTATTTGAGGAAAATCTGTTTTATCTATTTCATTTGCGATTTCTGAAAGCGTTTTATAATAAAAATCCTTCCCATAAAAAGTTTCTTCTAAATATTTAACAAAAATATTATAAACTAAATCGGTAAAAAAATCATCATCAATATGAGGAAAAATAATTTCTTTTTTACGAATATTTGGCATTTTTTGAGAAAATATTTTTTTATTATTTTGAAATAAACTATACCAATATCACAAAAGTCAGAGAAAAAAAACAAAAAATATGATAATAATTGGATTTCATAAAAAAGTAAATAAAAAATCCTTTTTACTTTCAGGAATATATTCAGCATCTAAAAGATTATTTTGAGCAAAAATTTTTATATATAATCAAAAAAAGATTATCAAAAAAAGATTTATTTTATTCATAAGTTTTTCTTAAAAAATAAAAACTATTTCTCTTCAATCATTATAATTCATTCATCAAATTCATATTTTCACAAATCTTTTTTATGAGAAATTTGATGTTCACAAATATATTGAATATATTCTCATTTTATCTTTTTTACGCCATGAGCTATTTTATTTTGAGAAGATTTTTCAATAAAATTTACTTCTAAAACTTTCTTTCAAATTTGAGAAAAATCAATCATTTTTTTATAACTTAATGGCAAAAAATCAACAATTATATCAACTTCTAAATTTTTAAGAGTTTGAGTAATTTTTTCTTTCCAAAATCAACTCAAATTTTTTGCTTCAATAGGAAGTTTATAATTTCAAATACAATCTTTAGGTTTTACTATTCCGTACATTCCAGAAAAAATAAGAAAATGATTTTCAAAATATTTTTGTCATTTTTTACTCATTTTTTCATATCAAATGCTATTATACATGACTCAACTATATCTTTGAATTGCTTCTAAAAATGGTCAAATTTCTATATTTTTATTTAATTTTTGAGCTTCTTTAAATCTTTTTCCTGTACACTTTAAATCTTTTTCAGTCACATTTTTTATAATTTTTAATGGTTTTTCAAAAGGAAAACTTAGAATTTCAGATTCAAAGCTTCATCCAGTTTTTTTTCATTCACTTGGAGGAAGTAAAAATATTATTTTCATTTTTATTTTATAGATTATAAACAAAGTTATTATAGAAAAAAAATATTTTTTACAAGTATGAAAAGTTGACTTTGTATAATTTTATATATATTTATTTATATAAGTTTATTTTATGGAAAAATAATTATGCATATAACTATTATAGATGATGAAAAAATACTGATAGAAAAAATTTCTAAAAAATTAAAATATCATTGACATCTTGTTGATGCATTTTATAGTTTTTCTGATTTTATGTTTCATGGTTTGAATATTAATATTTCTGATTTATATATTATTGATATTTCTTTAAATGATTGATCTGGACTAGATATTTTAGATATACTTAGAAATCATAAAAAATTAAATACAAGAATTATAATTATTTCCGCATTCTGAGATATTCAAAAAAAATTACTTTGATTTAATTTATGAGCTGATGATTATATAACAAAACCTTTTTTACCAGATGAATTATTAGCTAGAATTAAAGCTATTTTTAGAAGAACTGATAACTTTACTACACCACAAGAAAGTTTAATTCATAATAATATTATTTTAAATAGAGAATCCAAAGAAGTATTTGTAAGTGGCAGAAAAGTAAACCTATCAAAAACAGAATATATTATTACCAAGTTCTTTATAAAAAATTCAAAAAGAATTATCCCTAAAAAGGAGTTAATTCAAACTATTTGGGGACATCAATTTATAGATGAAATTAGTGATAATAATATAAATGTTACTTTATATAAACTAAAAAAGAAACTAGGAGATAATTTTTCTCTCAAAACAAAATATAATCAGTGATATATTCTTTCTTAGTTTTTTTAATAAACTTTAGAAAATTAATATTTTGTTAATAATTATGTTTTAAAATAAGAAATGGTAAAGGCCGACCATTTCTTATTTTTTATTTTTATATTATGAAAAAAATTACATTTTTAAGTTTATTTACTTTTATAGCATTATCTTGATTTTTAGCTCTTTCTAATGATATATTTTTATGAAAACAAAATATTGCAATAGCTAATTCTCCTAATACATCTCCAATACTATCATCTGATTTATTTCATAATTTTACATCTTGGAAAAAGGGAAGTCTTAAAAATTTTGATCCACTATATATTTTAACAAGTTCACAAATTACTACAAGTACAACTTGAAATACTTCTACTATCAATGCTCCTAAAGTTATTACTGATGTAAATGGGGATGGTTTACCAGATATTATATTTACCAATTATATTAATAAAGGAACTCCTTTTACAAGTTGAACATTTAGTACAACTTATTATGAACCTCAATATTATTATGCTCTTCTTATAAATAAATGAAATATGGATTATGAAATAAAATATAGATGTGTTTATTTATGAACTGGGAGCATGGATCAAACAAGGACTTGATTTTATTGAGATTGTGTACAATAGTTTATTATATAATTTAAAATATCTTCATGTGAAAAATTTTAAAATTTTTGCTCATTTTTTTACTTTCAATAAGTCAAATTTTTGCAAATAATTGAGAAAAATGACAAAATCAAAATAAACAAATTATTCAAAAAAATAATATTTCTTTTGAAAATGATTTATTTTCTTGAATAGGAAGCTATAAATATGATTTTAATTTTCCAGAATGACAAAGATGAGAAACACCTCAACTATCACTCAATTATAATACTGCAAGGGTAGATTATTTAAATGATAGTTGATATTGATTCCATTTTGGAGTTGAATCAATATTTAGATCAACAAAAAAATGACAAGATAAACTTTATGAACTTGATGAATTTGCTATTAATTCTCAATTTTCTTACAATGAATTAGTAAAAACATCTACTTGAAATTTTTCTGGACTTTATAATAATGAAGTTTCAAAATATAGTTTTACCAATGATACTTGGATTGTTAAAGATATAAAATGAAATACTTATTATTTTTGAGAAAATAATAACTTTAAGCAAATACATCCAGAAAATGGGAAAACCTTTGCTTGGGTTCTTTCAAAAAAAGTAGATAATTTTTGAAATGAAACAAAGTATAGTTATATAAAAGCAAATAATAATATCTATTTAGATGAAGTACAGTATACTTTTAAAGATAATAGTCCTTTATATAAAATAAAAATAAATTATCTGCAAAAGACATTTTCTACTGAGAGTTATATTTATAATTTTAAGTTAGAAAATTATAAGCTTTTATCTTCAATAGTAGTTCAAACTTTAGTAAATGGAAGCTATCAAGACACAAAAAAATATGAACTGAGCTATCAAGATACTAATAGTATATTTCCAAAATTGATACAAATAAAAGAATTATTTCAAAACCAAGTTTATAATACTACTAATTTTGAATATTATACATCTTGAATAGGAATAAATTTACTAAAATCTATTGAAAACGGGAAATGACTTAAAACTACACTAGAATATAAAGCTTCTAGTTGATATCAAAATACAACCGTTCCATTTTTATTAAAAACTCTTCATAAAATAACTTACAAAGATACTACTACTAATTTAGAATATTCAAATACGTATGATTATTATGGAGGAAATTTCTATTTTGATGCTACAAATATCTATAATAGAGGATATACGGGTTTTAATAAAGTAAAAATTCTTGAAGATGATTGAAGTTATAAATATATTTACTTTCATCAATCAGATACAGACATAAATAATTCTATTGATGCTCAAAAAGGAGAATTCAATGATCATATTTCAAAAAAATGAAAAATTTATAGAGAAGAAGAATATGACCAAAATGGAAAAGTTTATACAACAAAAATCACAAAATGGATTAAACATATGAAAGGAAATAATATATATTTTGCAATTCCAGAAAGAATTACAAATATATTATGGAACACTTTGTGATGACATATAGATAGTTCAGAAACTTTTGAATATGATGTTTATTGAAATGTAACAAAAAATATCAAATATGGTGAAGTAACTGCAAATGTATGAACAGGTGATTTTACTGATATAAAAAATGATAAAAAAACATATGAATACACATATGCAAGTGATTCGAATTGAGTTTTAGTAAATAATGTTTGTAAAGAAAAAATATTAGATAATTCTTGAAATCAAATTTTCTTACAAAAATATTTTTATGATTCATTATGAGAATGCAATGTTAATAAATGACTTTTAAGCAAAAAGTCACTCTTTTATAGTGAAACTAACTCATATTTAAATCAAAATTTTACTTATCAAAATGGTGTTTTAAAAACAGAAAGTGATTTTGAAGGAAATATTACTACTTACAATTATGATACATATAATTTATTACCTAGTAGTAAAATAAATCCTAAAAATTGGCAAGAAATATATAGTTATAATTATAAAATTCAAAAACCAATAAGTATAATAGATATAAATGGTATTAATTATAAATATTATTATGACTTTGCTTGAAATCTAACTAAAAAAACAGTTATAGACCCAAATAGTAATACTGAAAAAACTTTAGAAGAAAATAGTTACAACTTTACTTCTATACCAAATTATATAGAAAATAAAAAATATTGAGATATTAATAATATTATTACATCTCGTATATATTTTGATGGACATGGAAGAGAAATACTAACTAAAGTAAGCTCAAAAAATGCAAATCAATTTTCTACTACAAAAACAAGGTACAATAAAAAAGGAGAAAAGGAATTTGTAACCTATCCAAGATGGGAAAATAATATAAATTTTTCAACTATTGATTCATCAGAAAAATGAAATAGTCTTACTTTTGATACACTTTGAAGAATTCTTTCTCAAACCAATAAAACATGAACCAGTTCATTTCAATACGATTTATTAAAAACTACAGAAATAAATCAAAAATGAGTAAAGAAAGAAAATTTTAATGATATTTTTTGAAATCTTGTAAAAGTAATTGAATATAACTGAGGTCAAAATTATACTACCCTCTATGAATATAATTTTCTCAATAAATTATCTAAATTTACAGATTCAAAATGAAATATTAGGAATTTTTATTATGATAGTATTGGAAGAATAAAAAAACAAGAAGATTTACATACCAGCAATGCTACCAATTTCTGAAATATTGAATATACCTACAATAATAATTCTCTGATAACTTCTAAAAAGGTAATGTCTTGAGAAATTATAAATTATACTTATGATAATCTTTGAAGAGTTCTCACAGAAAGCTTTTGAAATGAATCAAATCAATTTATTTATGATAATGGAAGTTTTGCGAAAGGACAACTTACAAAAACAATAAAAAATAATTATAGTGAAGAATATATTTATAATTACTATGGACAAAAAATAGAAGATAAAAAAATATATTCTGATAGTAATTATACATTAAAATATGAATTTGATTTAGCAGGAAATATTAGAAAAATCACATATCCTTACAATAAAGATACTGTTTATACATATCAAAATTGATATGTATATAAAGTGAGTTACCAAGGAAATGAAATTCTTTCAAATATTGAATACGAAGCAAATAATACTCCTAAAAAAGAAACCTATTCTAATTGACTTATACAAGAAGAAAATTTTGATTATGAATATTGATATAGGCTCATTAGTAAAAAAGCATATAATGATTGATTTAAACATATAAGATATGAATTTACAACTTCAGAAAATGCAAATTTCTTAAATATATCTCCTTTAGTTTATGCTCATATATGGGATTCAAATTTAAAAATGAAGGCTTGGGTAAAAAATATACGCCTAGTAAAAGAATGAGAAGAATCAATACAATTAATTAAAAATTGAAATTTTGAAGGAAATAGTAGTTTAAATACTATTTGATGGTTTGGTTGAAATAATCAATCTTGATGGCACGTAGATTTTTCTCATTCTTTAAATAAAGCAAGTATTTCAAATAATACTTTAGAAATGGAATCAAATGGATGAGTTATAGAAGTAAGAAATACAGATTGAGGATATTTTTGAGTAACTCCAGATTCTATAATTATCACTCCAAGTACTAAATATATTTTAGAATATGATTATAAAACTGAATATTTATGATGAGCAAAAAATCACTGATTTTCTGTATGAATTTTAACATCAAATAGCAATAATATATCTTCTTGAGAATTTCAAGCACAAGCATATGATAGTTGAGGAGAAAATAATTTTTTCCAAAATATAACATATTCCTTTGATACCGTTTGAAATATTAGTAATATTACTGATACAGCAACTTTATGAATCAAAAAGAGTGTAAATTATACTTATGATGATTTAAATAGACTTCTTACCTCTCAAATTACAGATGAAAATAATATTTCTACTTCTACTTCATTTTCTTATGATAGTATTTGAAATATCATAAGTAATTCTTTAATTTGAAACTATTCATATAATGGTATTAATCCTCATGCAGTTTCTCAATTTTGATCTGGCAATACACTCACTTATGATAATAATTGAAATATAAATAATGAAATAATAAATTGAATAAATAAAAGTTATATATATAATTCAAAACAAGAATTATTAACTTCAAATACACAATGAATTCAAACTCAATATTTATATGATAATAATTCTAATAGAGTAAAAAAAGAGAACGCTACTACTTTACATCAATATTTAAATAATGATTTTGAAATCATTACAAATTATACCCAAGATGGAAGTGGAAATACATTATCAGAAGCAGTAAGTTATAAATATATCTTTCTTTGAGGGAAAAAAATATTTACTGTTGAGAATAAAAATAATATTGAAAGTATTATTTATAATATTTCTGACCATCTTTGATGAGGAAGTATTGATTTAAGTCAAAATGGTAGTGTTTTACAAAAATCAGATTATTATCCTTATGGTTCTACCAGAGTTTTAGAAAGAAGTAATACTTTTAAAAATAATTATCTCTTTACTGGAAAAGAATTTGATAATGAATCTTCTCTACAATACTTTGAAGCAAGATACTATAATCCTAATATTTGAAGATTTTATTCTCAAGATAGAGTTTTTTTGGAACTTTGAAATACTAAAAGATGATTACAAGTTTTACAAGATCCTCAACAATTAAATAGT
This sequence comes from Patescibacteria group bacterium, assembly GCA_034675265.1. Lineage (GTDB taxonomy): Bacteria > Patescibacteriota > Gracilibacteria > BD1-5 > UBA6164 > UBA7396. The sequence continues at coordinate 7,097 of JAUCDK010000005.1, read as the reverse complement.
TATTCTTATGCAAGAAATAATCCTATTATTTATGTAGATCCAAGTGGAGAGATTGCAATTGCCATTCCAGCCTTATCAACTTTTTTAGCAAAAACTGTTGAGTTAGCTATAGGAGCAGCATTAGTTGTATACACAGATAAGGTAATTGATAAGATATCAGATAGTGTTTCTTATCTTAAAAAAACCACTGAGTCAAAAGTACAAAATTTTGTAAAATCTGGAAATACAAATATAAGTTGATGAAGTGGTTGAGGTTGAGGAAATGGGAAAAAGCCTAAAAAAGATAATGAACCAAATTTTAATAAAATAAGTAACCAAATTGACAAATGAAAAGCACCTAAGGATGTTGAAAGAATAGATTATAAAAGATTATGAGAATATGAAAAACCACATATACATTTTAAGCAAAATAATTCAGCTCTCAATATTAATTGAACTTGGAAACATTGATGAAAAGAATTACTAAAGAAAGAAATTGAGTGGCTTAAGTCAATTAAGTGGGGACTCCCTAAATAATTAATTATTATATTATGAATGAACAAGATTTTTTAAACAGTATTGACTGTAATTTTCCATATGACGATATTGAAAAGTGAAAATTTATTATTGATACAGCAATCAATATTTCAGATAACTGTATTTTTTGAATTATTTATGAACTTTTTAACATCCCTAAAAGTTTACAATGAAAAATTGAGAAAAAAAAGGTAATATTTTTATTAGACTATATTAATAAAAATATTACACATTATTCAATACAAAATATTATCTATTTATGAACAAAAATTTTAAATTGAAGTAATATATCAAATATAGAAATATTAGAATCTATGGAAAATTTAAAAAATGATAAATGATTATATTGAGCTTTAAGTGTATTATATTTATTCTGAAATGATAATAACTGAGAAATTGAAAATAAATATGATGAAGTAATTAACTATTGGAAACAAAAGATATAAAATAATCTCTTTATGGTTCTACCAGAGTTTTAGAAAGAAGTAATACTTTTAAAAATAATTACCTCTTTACTGGAAAAGAACTTGATAATACATCACATAATTGATGAATATGGAAAGTATTTGAAAAAATTTCATGAAAGTTAAAAAGAATATGAACAGCAGATAGTAATCTTAATATTTTTAAAAAATAATCTATGAAAATTTTAAAAGACATATATACATATTTTCCAGAAATTGATTGGGATGGATTAAATCATACTTCTTATCCAAGAATTAGATTTTATTTTGATTATAATGAAAAACAGCTACCTAAACTATTAATAAAATTACAAAAAATTTTTAAAAATTTTTTTATACATGATGATATTTTTATATGAATAATATTAATTTGAAATAAAAAACTTTCTAATAACACAATCAAATTATTAAAAGAAAGATGATTATTTTGAATAATAGAGCACAGTAAAGAAAAAATGATAATAAAAAAAGAGGATAACAATAATTTTTATTTTTTTTGTAAAATTAATTTTAGCGAAATAAATACTATAAATAAAGCTATCATTGAGAAAGATTTTTGAATTTCTCCTCAGTTATATTTAGACTGTTTTTATTTTAATTTTAATAAATGAATAGCTATTAATTTATATGATGATAGAGGTATGGATATCATTTCTCAAACAAATAAAATTAATAGTTTACAAAATATTTATAATGTGTTTCATAAAGAATATAAAATTATATTTGAAAAAAAATAATTTTATATAACATTTTGTCACCTTTTTACAAACTATCTGTTATAGCAAGCACAAGTATTTTATATTTTAATTTTGAGATTATGAAAAAACTACTCGCATTAACACTTGTATCAACTGCTTTATTTACTACTCCTGCATTTGCTAATGAAACAAATAATGAAATGATGACAATTAATACATTTTCTACATTTGAAGTAAGCACTCAAGATGCTATTTTCAATAATAATAACTATATTGTTACTCTTGATACAAAAGAAAGATTAGAAACTTTTAAAAAAGATTTAGAAAAAGTAACTGGAGCAACATTTTGAGATATTATTTTCTCTCAATGAGAATGATATATCGTTACAGTACAACTTAATTCACCAGAAGATATGAAAAAAGTTGAATCTATTAATGGAGTATTATCTATAGAAAGAGACCAAATTATAACTCTTGATATGGCAATGACTCCAACTGAAATTGTTTTCAATGTAGATGAAGCTTTTAAAAATAAAGTAGAAACTGTTTTTACAAAACTTGAAAAATTTTCTGCAAAAAAACAAAAATCTATTTTTACAGCACTTTCTAAAAAAATAGAAGTTACTTTAACTACTAAAAAAGTTTCTACTGAAAAAGAAGAAAAACTAAAATATTTACAAAATGCTATTGATAAAGCAGGGAAATAATAGATAAAAAAGTCTGAAGAAATTCAGACTTTTTTTAATTTTTGTCACTTTTTTTAAACAGAATAGTTATAGTATTTGCAATAACGCAAAATAATTTATATTTTAATTTTAAAATTATGAAAAAAGTAATCGCATTAACATTAACTTCAGGATTATTATTAACTGGAAATGTATTCGCAGATGAAGCTGTAAAAGTAGCACCAGTAGTTACAACAAGTACTGTTCAAGAATTACCTACAAACACTACTGAAATATTACTTCAAAAATATGATACAATAATCAGAAATAATAAAATAGTCCAAGATAATGATTATAATAGTAAAACTTATTTTACTAAAAAAATTAAAACTGAAGATTTAGTTATTCCAGCTGAAATCAAAGAACAAGCGAAAAAAATCTATTTTTTAGTAGAAGAAGGGAATAATGTATTTTATGCAAAATGACTTGCTTTAGAAGCTGATATGATGAGTATTGATACTGTAGAAAAAGAATATAACTATAAAGTTGTAAACTTTACAGAAGGAAAAACTGAATATACTTTTAATTCTGCTGATTTATTAAAAGATTTTTCTAAAGATGAATATAAAAATGTTACTATTACTCTCGTTGCAGAATTTGCAAATGGTGAAAAATTAAATTTAGCAAATCCAGCATATGTAAGCATTGGAAATAAAGAAAATATTTTAGAAACTCTTAAAAATGAAAAAGACCCAGATCAAAGTTACTTTGGATACTATGATGCAGGAAGTCTTGAAACTTATTTAGAAAAATTAGGAGATAAAATGGCAAGAAATGATTATAAAGCAATTCTTACAAAATCTCAAACAAAATTAAAATCTCTTATTTCTAAAAATGAAGCTTCAAAAAAAGAAACTCTTGCTTCTATTAAAAAAGAATCTGATTTTGCAGATAAAGTTGAAACATATGCTCTTTATTCTGAAACTGGAAATTTATTGTCAAATGTAGCAAACGCAACAAAACAACAATTGCAAAAAATTAGATCTTATGAATTAATTGATTCAGTATTTACAAAATAATAAAAAACTCCCCTAAGGGGAGTTTTTTATTATTCTTCACTAATTTCTTCAATTGCTTTTTTAATAACTGATAATCATTTTTCACATATTTTATCTCTTTCCAAAACATGTAATTTTCAAATCAAATAAAATTTTGGTTTTCTTGATAATTCTGTTACTGTAACTTCAACTCTAATATTTCCATATTTTTCATCAACCGCATTATAATCAATCACTATATTTACTATTTTTTGGATAAATAATATACTATCATTTACCTTGATTTTAATAGTTTTATTTCCTATATCTATATAATCAAGTTCAAATATTTTTTCTAAATTTTTATCTAAATATTCTCAAAAAATATTGATAGTTTTAGTAAGTTCTTCCTCAAAATTTCCATTAAATTTTGCAGTTGATTTAATCTCAGTTTTTGGAAGTGAATTTTTTAAATAATCTTTTGATCTCATAGTTTTGTTATAAATGGCAAGGCAACTAGGTCACACTACTGACTTTTATTGTATACCATAGAGGTTCTACAATTTAGTAAATCTAGTATATGGGGCATTGTGAAAAAATCAAGGAAATGTTACAAATGTTACATAAAAAAATATATTTAGTTAATTATAAATAGTTATTTCTAAAGTAGTTGTTTAAAAAATTGGGGGCTAATCATTCTTTTAAAAAATACATATATAATAAAAAACTTAAATTTGACTTTCAAAAAAATCCAAATATTATACCTACTACCCAGGTATAATTTTTCTAAAAAATATATATGAAAACAATAAAAATAATCCTCCTACTCACTACCCTATGATTACTGACATCATGTTGAGGAAATAATAAAATCGATTTATGATGAGGTATGCATTGATGAATGATGGAAGGTGATACTTATAAAACAAACACTTCTAATCAAGAATTAAAATATTGAATCTGACAAGAAGCTATCCCTGAAAAAAAACAAGAAACCGTATTTTTAAAAGAGTGAGATAACTACATTATTGAAATCACAAAAATAAAAAAAGATATTTGATGAAAACTAGTGGAAATGCTGGCATATAACGGAAGTGTTCCTGGTCCGATTATTAAAACAAAAATTGGAACCAGAGCAAAGGTAACTTTAGTAAATAAAGTTATAGATTTAGAAACAACTTTGCATTCTCATGGACTCAGACTTAGTGATATGTTTGATTGAGTAGTAAAAGATATGAAGTGAAAGCAAGAACCAATAAAATATGGAAGTTCATTTACCTATGAGTTAAGTTTTCCTGATGAGTGAGTATTTTGGTATCACCCACATTTAAGAGAAGATATACAACAAGAACTTTGACTTTACGGCAACTATATAGTTGAACCTGATGATGAAAATTATTACTCAGAAGTAAATCGTGAATCACCAATAATATTAGATGATATTGCCTTAAATGGTGATAAATTAAAACCATTTTATAAAGATTTTACGAATTATGTTCTCATGGGAAGATTTGGAAATACTATGTTTCTCAATGGAAGTGCTAATTATACTTTTAATATGAAAAAGTGAGAAGTAGTGAAAGTATATTTAACAAATGTAGCCAATACGAGAGTTTTCAATTATAAAATTCCAGGATTAAAGATGAAATTGGTTGGATGAGATAACGGAACTTATGAAAAAGAAAGTTTTATTGATAATCTTATTATTTCACCTTGAGAAAGATATATAGTTGACCTTTATGCTCCAGAAAGTGGAAGTTTTGAAATACAAAATGCAACTCCTGAGGAAATATATAATTTATGAAAAGTAATCGTTTCTGATGAACCAGTTGAAACCTCATATGTAACAAACTTTGAAACTCTCAAAGAAAATAAAAATGTTATTGCTGATATAGACAGATTTAGACCATATTTTGATAAAAAAATAGATAAAAATCTTACTTTAGAATTATGAAAAGTTTGAGTAAAATGATGAGTATCAGAAAATGAACTTTGAGGTATGATGTGATGATGAATGTCTATGTGACATGGAAGTAATCAAGATATAGAATACGAAGATACGATGCCAATGATGAATAAAAATTCTAATTCAAAAATGTTAGAATGGAAGATAATAGACCAAGATACCAAAAAAGAAAATATGGATATAAATTGGGAATTTAGAAAAGGTGAAGTCGTTAAAATAAAGATTGAGAATAAGAAAAATTGAGCTCACCCTATGCAACATCCATTTCATCTTCACTGACAAAGGTTTCTTGTTATTGAAAGGAATTGAGAAAAACAAACGAATCTTGTTTGGAAAGATACAGTATTAATCAAAACTTGAGAAACTATTGAAATCATTGCTGACATGAGTAATTCTTGAGAATGGATGGCACATTGTCATATATCTGAACATTTATTTTCTGGAATGATGATGCATTTTTCAGTAAAAGAATAATTTATACTAAAAAATTCTTACCCCATAAAGGGATACTTAAAATAAAATAAAATAAAATAACTTTTTAAAAATATGAAAGTTTTTACAATATTTATTACACTCATTATTTACTTCTTTTCATTTATAAGCCATAATTCAGTTATGGCTCTTTCAAGTAACCAAGATTTAAGTAATCATAATATTGTAAATCATTCTTTTCATACAGACTCTCACTCAAAAAAGAGTTCAATGCCAATATGTAGTTTAATAGTAGATTTTGATCAAGATATAAAACACAGCAGTGAAAATATTTTAAAAAACTTTATTATAAAAATTACTCTAGATTTTACTCATATTGCTTTTTATGCTCCACTTGATAAAGATATTCTATATTTAAAAATCAACTCTCCTCCTTATCTCAATAAGGATATAAAAAATTATAGTTATGTCGAACTCATTAAAATAATAAAATCAAATACTTAAAAAAAATTAACTATCTATTATTACATTGAAAAATAGGCTTTTTTTGATGCCATTTTTCTCTGCAAAAAAGAATCAAGTCAAAGACTGTTTATTATTGCAATATTTGTATTAATTTCAGTAACACTTATACTATTCTGGCATTTTAGAAGTATCGTTTTAGTATGACAAATATTTTTATGAGTACTGAGTGCATTTTTGTGAGGTATGATTGCTGTTTTAATTTCTGGAAATGTTATATCAACCGCACATCTGGTTTGATTTATTTCTCTTATTTGAATAGTATCAAGAAATGGTATTATGCTTATTTCTCACTATTTACATCTGATGAAAGTAGATAAAATGGAGTGGTCACAAGAGTTAGTAATAAAAGGGTCTTTAGAAAGAGTTATTCCAGTAATGATGACAGCTCTTACAGCTTCACTTGCTCTTATTCCTCTGCTTATTGCTGGAGATGCAACCGGAAAAGAATTTTTAAATCCTCTTGCGACTGTAATTTTTGGATGAATTATATTTTCTACTTTGGTTGAGTTATTTATTAGACCTGGAATTTACTATCATTTCTGAAAAAAAAGCAAGTGAACAATCACTTCATTATGAAAAAGAAGATTTCTAATATCTCCTAACTTTATAATTTAATTTTTCTATATTATGAAAAAAACTATGATACCATTGTTTCTAATAATTTGAATATGAACTACTTTGGTTTATATTTATAATGGAATAGAAAATAATACACCTTCAAACTCTCAAATAAGTATTATAAACAATAATAGAGATTTAGGTGAAATACCCATGGATGAGGGAAAAGTAAAAAT